>JAKSUK010000029.1 GCA_024409095.1 Clostridium sp. | reverse complement strand
GTTAGGAATATTGACCAAGAAGCTCCCACTTCTATAAGTGGAGAGTAGTTCACTAATAATGTAATAATATTCTTATAGATAAGATTTTCCAAAAGAATATATAAAATATATAATATACATATAAATTTGTAATAGGAGAAATGGTTTATGGAAATTAAAAGGAAGAAAAATGTACCAGAAATAAAAGGTATATTAAGAAGTAATGTTATTGAAGTACCATCATGTATTAGAGATTGTTCTGGAATAAAGATATTTGGTAAGAGATTAAAGTCATTTTTATTCACTACAGATGTAGCCTTAATAAGGAATACTAATGCTGATGCAATAATAGCAGTATATCCGTTTACTCCACAGCCATTAATAACAGAAGCTTTAGTAATGGCTGCAGATGTACCTATATTTTGTGGTGTTGGAGGTGGAATAACTCAAGGTAAGAGAGTTGTTAACCTTGGATTAGATGCAGAATTTAAAGGGGCAATGGGAGTTGTAGTTAATGCACCAACAAGTAATGAAATAGTTAAAAACCTTAGAGAAACTATAGATATACCTATAATAGTTACTATAGTGTCAGAAGATGAGGATATAAAATCTAGAATTGACTCAGGAGCAACTATATTAAATGTTTCTGGTGGAAAGAATACAGCAGCTATTGTAAGAAAAATTAAGTCTGAATATCCAGATTTCCCTGTATTAGCAACTGGTGGTCCAACAGAAGAGACAATAAGAGAAACAATAGAAGCAGGAGCAAATGCCATAACTTATACACCTCCATATAATGGTGAAATAATGAGTACACTTATGGATAGATATAGACAAAAATAAAAGCAGCTTAAGGCTGTTTTTTATTTACAAAATAATATTTTAATGGTATTATTTTGTAAATAACTAATATATATTAAAAGATAAATTAAGAATAAAATAAAGATAAGTTGAGTAAAATATCATATATAATCTTAAAAAGTGAACTGTCATCATAGAATTTCTATGATGTTTTTTTATAGAATTTATTAAGTATATTAGGAGCTGAGATTATGAAGTTATTTGGAACAATGGAAATAAGGGAAAATCAATTATTTATAGGTGGAGTTAGCACAGTAGATTTAGTAAATAGATATAAATCACCTTTATATGTTATGGATGAACAGTTATTAAGAGATATGTGTAGAAGTTATTATAAGAGCTTCAAATGTAATGAGGATAATAGGGTAGCTTTTGCAGGAAAAGCATTTTTAAATTTAGAAATGTGTAGGCTTATTCATGAAGAAGGACTTAACTTAGATGTAGTTTCAGGTGGAGAGCTTTATACAGCTTATAAAGCAGGTTTTCCTATGGAAAAAGTATATTTTCATGGAAATAATAAAACAATAGATGAAATAGAGCTAGGAGTAAAAAAAAGAGTTGGCAGATTTGTTGTTGATAATCTAGAAGAAATGCAAATGATTAATGAAATGGCAGCAAAGTATGGAATTATACAAGACATTTATTTAAGACTTACACCAGGGATTGAAGCTCATACTCATGAATATATAAAGACAGGGCAAATAGATTCAAAATTTGGTTTTGCACCAGTAGGAAATACTATAATGGAAGCAGTAAAATATGCTTTATCTTTAGTTAATTTAAGATTAACAGGAATACATTGTCATATAGGTTCACAAATATTTGAAATAAAGCCATATGAAGATGCAGCTGAAATAATGCTAAATTATATTGCTGAAATTAAAAAGGAAACAGGTCATGAAATTACAGAGTTAGATTTAGGTGGCGGATTTGGAGTATATTATACAGAAGCTGACAAACCAAGAAGTATAGAAGAGTATTGTAGTGCTATATTAAATAAGGTAGATGAAGCTTGCTCAAGGCTAGGAATACAAAAGCCAATATTAACAATTGAGCCAGGTAGATCTATTGTAGGAAATGCTGGTACTACCTTATATACAATTGGAGCTATAAAGGATATAGAAAATGTAAGGAAATATGTTTCAGTTGATGGTGGAATGACTGATAATATAAGACCAGCATTATATGAAGCAAAATATGATATGGCTATAGTCAATAAGCTACATGAACAAGCAAATGAAAAAGTAACTATAGCAGGTAAATGCTGCGAGTCTGGTGATATATTAGCTAAGGATATATATATTCAAAATCCTGAAAGAGGAGATATTTTAGCTGTTTTTACTACTGGTGCATATTGTTTTTCAATGTTTAGCAATTATAATAAAAATATAAGACCAGCAGTAGTGTTTGTTAGCAATGGTAAGGAGAAAATAGTATCTAAAAGACAAGACTATAAAGATTTACTAGGGTTAGAAATATAGAATAGTGGTAAAAATTAAGGTAAGATGAATTATTATAAATTCTTCTTGCCTTTTAATATATAAATTTTTTAATAAGGATTTTACATATTGTAATAAAGTTGACATATTGCTATAGTATAATGTAATGGTAAAATTAGATTAAATAAAAGAAATATGTTATACTTGTGTTTCAAGTAAAGTGAGAGGGAGGAATTTATAGCAGAATTTTGCTAAAAACATTAAGTTATGAAGGAAAGTCATTTTATAGTTGATAGGATAGAAGGCAGGTCATTGGTATTACAAAATTACAATACAGAGATAATAATAATAGATAAGACAAATGTTGAAGGTGAAGTCTGTGAAGGAGATATATTGGTTAAAGTTGATAAAAACAAATATATTGTAAATAAAGAGGAAACCAATATTAGAAAGGCTGAAATTGATAATTTGATGAAAGGTATGTGGGAAGAGTGAAGGAAAGCAATAAAAAGGTTAAAAGTGAGAAGGAAGGATTTTTTTATGAATGGGTAGTACCAATTATAGTTGCAATTATATTGGCTTTTTTAATAAATAAATTTGTTGTTTATAAGGTAAAAATACCTTCAGAATCAATGGTTCCAACATTGAACGTTAATGATAGGTTATTTGTTACAAGGGTATATAATCCAGAAAAGCTTGATAGAGGCGATATTGTTGTATTCAATTACGACCAAGAAGATGAAAAAATCAAGATGATAAAAAGGCTTATAGGATTACCAGGAGATGTAGTAGAAATAGTAAATGGAGTAGTATCAGTTAATGGAAATGTTCTAAAAGAAGATTATATTGGAGCAGAAGATACTTTTAATGGTACATATACAGTTCCTGAAGGAAAGTACTTTTTCTTAGGAGATAATAGGAAATGGTCTAAAGATTCAAGATATTGGCCTGTAACACCTTTTATTGATGGAGATGATATAGAAGGAGAAGCAGTAGTAAAGGTTTATCCATTTAGTGATTTTGGATTAATTGAGTAAAAAGATTTACTATTTAAGAATTTCTAAAAACATAAAGAATAAAGAAATAGAAAGAAAACAAAGAAAACTTTAAAGGAAATTTAAAGGTTTAAAATTAAGAAATAAAAAAGAAAGGAGTAGCTACCAAATAGGACACATTGAATAATAAAAAATCTCGGTATGGGTATGCTTGTCCATATTTTGAGTAGCATATGATATAAATGGATCAAAACAAGAATAATCTTAATGGACCACAAAAAAAGAATAATAATAAGAAATATCTAATTATATATGTAGTTGTAGCTTTTATGTTTATATACTCTTTCAACTATGCAAAGAATATGCTAACAACACAAGAAATATCATATAACAAGTTTATGCAACTTGTGGAAAATGGTGAAGTTCAAGAAGTTAGGACTAAGGGTGATTCATTAGTAATAACACCAAAAGAAGAAAGTTCAGAAAGTGGAAAGATGCTTTACACTGGAGAGGTTTCAGATCCTAATTTATTAGATATATTAAAAAATAATAATGTAGAATACTATGGAAATATAACAGAACAACAATCAATGATTATGGAGTTATTTGCTTATTACATAGTACCAATACTAGCAATGTTTTTATTATTTAAATTTGTATTTAGAAAAATGGGAGGGAAATTTGGTCCTGGCCCAATGAATATGGGAAAAAGCAATGCAAAGATGTATGTTGAAACTGATGTAAAAGTTACTTTTGATAATGTTGCAGGACAAGATGAAGCAAAAGAAAGTTTAACAGAAATAATAGATTTCTTAAATAATCCAGAAAAATATGCAAGTATAGGAGCTAAATTACCTAAGGGTGCATTATTAGTTGGTCCTCCAGGTACTGGTAAGACTCTTATAGCTAAAGCTGTTGCAGGAGAAGCAAAGGTACCATTCTTCTCAATGTCAGGTTCAAACTTTGTTGAAATGTTTGTTGGGATGGGTGCTGCTAAGGTTAGAGATTTATTTAAAGAAGCAGAAAAACATGCACCATGTATTATCTTCATTGATGAAATTGATTCAATAGGTAAGAGTAGAGATAATCAAATGCAATCTAATGATGAAAGAGAGCAAACTTTAAATCAGTTATTAACTGAAATGGATGGATTTGATGCAACAAAAGGAATAGTAATCCTAGGAGCAACAAATAGACCAGAAATATTAGATAAAGCATTACTTAGACCAGGTAGATTTGATAGAAGAGTTATTGTTGATAGACCTGACCTTATTGGAAGAAGAGCTATCTTAAATGTTCATAGCAAAGATGTTAAATTAGCTGATGATGTTGATTTAGATTCAATTGCTAAAGGTACACCAGGTGCTGTAGGAGCAGATCTTGCTAATATGATAAATGAAGCAGCTATAAGAGCTGTTAAACATGGAAGAGATGAAGTAATTCAAGAAGATTTAGAAGAGGCTGTAGAGGTAATTATAGCTGGTAAAGAAAAGAAAGATAGAATACTTTCTAAGCAAGAAAGAAAAATTGTTGCGTTCCATGAAGTTGGTCATGCTCTTGTAGCAGGATTATTAGAAGGTACTGATCCAGTGCATAAGATTACAATAGTTCCAAGAACTATGGGAGCTTTAGGATATACAATGCAGTTACCAGAAGAAGAAAAATATCTTGTTTCTAAAGAAGAAATGTTAAATCAAATTACTGTAATGCTTGGAGGAAGAGCAGCAGAAGAAGTTGTTTTCAATATGGTTTCTACAGGAGCTTCAAATGATATTGAAAGAGCTACTCAATCAGCAAGAAGTATGGTTACTATATATGGTATGACTGATAAATTTGATATGATGGCTTTAGAATCTGTTCAAAATAGATATTTAGATGGTAGAGCAGTAAGAAATTGCAGTGAAGCAACTTCAACTTTAGTTGATGAAGAAATATTAAATATAATAAGACAATGTCATAAAAAAGCCATTGAATTATTAACTGAAAATAGAGATCTTTTAGATGAAATATCAGCATATCTTTTAGAAAAAGAAACGATTTTCGGTACAGATTTTGAAAGATTTATTTACAACAAGTATCCTGAACTTAAAAAGATTAAGGAAAAGGAAAAAGAAGAAAATAAATTAGATTTAGAAAAAGATGAAAATCATGAAGATAAAGAAAATGAAGTAGCTAGCACAATTGATATGATAATTGAATAGCATTTATATTTAAGGAGTTAGGATAAATTTATCTTAACTCCTTAAGTTAATATTATAAGGAGGTTTACTAGTGGATAAATATCAATTTATAAAGGAAGAAGAAAGATTAGATTATACTTTACAAACTTTAAATGAGGAAGTTTTAAATTACATAGAAAAAAGAAAAGAAATAGCTAATTATATATTAGATTATAGAAAAAACTTTATAGAGGAACATAAAGATGATGAAGATGCTTTAATGGAATATTTTGACCATGAGAGATATGTTAAGGAAGAATCTTATAAGCAAATTGATAAAAAGTTAATGGAGCTTACTAAGCTTAAAGAATCTCCGTATTTTGGGAAAGTAGTTTTTAGTGATGAAGATGAATGTCAAGAAGAAATATATGTAGGAAGATATGGACTTACTAAAGAATCTACTTTTGAAAATGTAGTAATAGATTGGAGAGCTCCAATAGCTTCATTATTCTATAAAGGATCATTAGGTGAAGCATCATATAAAACACCAGATGGAGAGCTACCAGCAGAGATATTAGCTAGAAGACAGTTTGTTATAAAAAAAGGTTCTTTAAAAGGATATTTTGATTCAGAAGTTGATGTTAAAGATGAAATTCTTCAAATGATACTTTCTTCTAATTCAGGAGAAAAACTGAAAGATATAGTAATGACAATACAACAAGAACAAGATAATATCATTAGAGAAGAGAGAATGAAGGTAGTAGTTGTAAATGGGGTTGCTGGTTCAGGAAAAACTACTATAGCTCTTCATAGAGTAGCTTATCTTTTATATAACTATAGACAGCAGTTAGGTAATAAGGTATTAGTTTTAGGACCAAATGATATCTTTGTTGATTACATTAGTGAAATACTTCCTACTTTAGGTGAAAGTGATGTAGCTGAAGAAACTTTTGCTGGTTTTGCTATGAAGGAAATAAATTTAAGTGAAAATGTTCTTGATTTTACAGCTTATTTAGAAGAAGTATTAAAAGGTAATGAAGAAGTAATAAATGAAATAAAGTATAAATCAAGTCAAGAATTTATTAAATTCCTTGATGAAAAATGTTTAGAGTTTGAAAATAAATACTTTAAATTACAAGCACTTAACGCCTTTGGTGAAGAAGTAGTATCATTAAACGAAGTAGAAGATTTATTTGAAAAACATTATAAATATATGCCTTTATTTAGAAGAAGTCAAAAGGTTAAGAGAGTTCTTATATCAAAATTAAAGGATAAAAGAGATGAAAAGCTAAGAGAAATAAATGCTACTTTTAAAGCTAAACTTGAAGCAATGTCAGATGATGAAAAGAATATAGAACAAAACAATTTAGAATGCCAAAGACGTAATGATATTAGAGATGTTGTAAGAGAAGTGATGAATGTAAAGGCAGAGCTTGAAAATTGGATAGATAATGAAAGTATAGTTGATATTTATAAGAAGTTTATGAATATAAGTATCTTATCATATTTAGACCTTCCAGCAATACTATATTTAATGATAAAGCTTGATGGAAAGAAATCTAAAGCTGAAATTAAACATATAGTTATTGATGAGGCACAAGATTATAACATGCTTCAATTCTTAGTACTTCAAGGATTAACTGGATGTAGAAGTTATACTATTGTAGGAGATGTTAATCAAAGACTTGTAAAGTTTGATGAAGTACCTGCTATGTTAAGATTAGAAGAACTTTATGGAAAATTTGTTAAAAGATTTGACTTAAATAAGAGTTACAGATCAACACATCAAATTATGGAATATGCAAGTAAAGTATTAAATGAAGATGCTATAGTACCGTTTGTTAGAAAAGGTAAGTATGATGTTGAAGAATACAATGTAGAAGATAAAGATGATTTAGTAGATACTGTTTTAGAATTATTAGAAAGCTATGATGATGATAACTATGAAAATATAGCTGTAATAACAAAGGATAAGGAAGAACTTCAAAAATTAGCACCAGAGCTTAAGAAGTTTACAAAAATTATGGCTTTTGATAATTGTGATGTAATATACAGAGGTGGAAAGGTAATAGTTCCATCATATTATGCTAAAGGGTTAGAATTTGATGGAGTAATTGTGGTAAATTTTGATGAAAATACAGATAACCTTGTTAAATATATTATGTATACAAGAGCTCTTCATAGACTTTCAATAGTAAACGCAAATATTAAATAATATAAGATATAAATGATGAATTATGAATTATTAGTGATGAATTAATTATAAAACCTTAAAAGTTTTTATTTAATTCCAATATTCATAATTCATCATTAATTATTTATGCAAAAATTTTTGTTATAAATAATATTTTTCTAGCTTTTTAATTACATTATTATAGATATTATCAACAACTGAAAAATCCATTGCTGAAATATAATAACTTTCAAGTTCATCATGAAGAGTATGAGCTTTATTAATAAGTTCCACAGATTTATCTATTAATTCATAAAATAGCTTTGAATTATAATTTATTTGAGATAATTTATCAGCATTTATTATATACTTAGAATAATCAGATAATTTATAATCTATTTGTGAAAAGTTACATTTACTTATTTCATTATTAGTTAATATACATGTATTTAGATCTGGAATAAGCAAATGTTCGATTCTTTCAGGAATAAAAGGATCGTGCATATATTCAATATAATATCCTTTTTTTTGTCCACGAGAACCAATATATTTTAGTATTTCAGTTTTACCATATCCTGGTCCTCCGATTAAAACATACTTTGTTTTATAATCTTCCACTATGTTTTGGGTATAGGTAATTATACCACTAGGAGTTATAGCTGTTGAAAATAGATGTCTTTCATCGCCATATCCACTTTTATCTCGTTTAAAAATATTATTTTTTAAGTTTTGTATAAGATTAGATATCTTTGTTGAATCAAGAGATTCATAATTTATATTACTCCAGTCATCATGTATATATTTTGCAGATCCTAAAAATCTATAAGCTCTTTTAAAATTTTTACTTATTTCTTTATTTAGAGTAATGATTTCTTTCTTATGAGGTGTTAATTTATCTATATCTAAGGCATCACCCAAATTAATTATTTCATCTACTGCACCAGGAGTTATTGGGTCAACAATATGTGGAGACGTACCATCTAAGATTGCTACATTTAATTCCTTAACAACTATTCCATCTAATGAATTAGAATCAGATGAACAATGATGATATTCAATATTATATCCTTTAGCAAAAAAATATTTTCCTACCTTTTTCATAAGTGATGATTTTCCAGTGCCAGGCCCTCCTTTTAAGCAAAGAATACGATTGGCATTATCTTGAGTAAGTATATACCTATAAAATGAATAAAATCCTTTTGAGGTATTTGAACCTGGGAATAAATTTATTTCCTTAGGTTTGGACATTATATCACTCCTATTAAAATGTTAATGTTATACATTATAGTGTATTCAAAAAAATATAAAAAAGTAACAATTGGAAAATTCTTATGAAAAAATATAAAAAAATATTGCATAAATATAAATTTATAGCGTATAATTATACATAATCAAAAATAAATATTCATAGGTTTATAGGGGGAAATCAATATGAAAAAAGGTATAATTAAAAAACTTTTTATAACAGGTTTAATTTCTGTAATAGCTATTGGACTTGTTGGGTGTGGAAATAGTAGTGAAAAGAAAAAAGATAGTAGTGTTTTAAATTCAATAAAGGAAAGTGGAGAGCTAGTAGTAGGATTAAGTGCAGATTATGCACCATATGAATTTCATATAATTGAAGATGGACAAGATAAAATAGTTGGTTTTGATGTTAGTTTAGCAGAAGAAATTGCTGATGAGCTTGATGTAGATTTAAAAATTAAGGAAATGGATTTTGATGCTTTAATTACAGCATTACCAGCAGGTAAGATTGATTTAATTATTTCAGGTATGAACCCTACAGAAAAGAGAAAGCAAGCAGTAGATTTTTCAAATATATACTACACAGCTAATCATGGAATTTTAGTAAGGGCAGAAGATGTAGATAAGTATAATGATTTTTCAGATTTAGATGGATTAAAGGTTGGTGCTCAGCTAGGTTCAACTCAAGCAGAATTAGCATCTACCCTTATTGATAAAGCAAATCTTCAGTTATTATCTAATGTAAATAATTTAATTTTAGAATTAAAGTCAGGTAAAGTAGATGCAATAGTAATGGAATTATCAGTAGCACAAATTGCAATTAAAAATAATCCAGATTTAGCAATAGGTAAGCCAGTTTATGAAGAAACTGAAGGTGGAAATGCTGTAGCTATAGCAAAAGGTAATGAAGATTTAGTTGATATAGTTAATAAAGTTATATCAAGAGTTACTGAAGATGGAACTATGAATGAATATATAGAGGAAGCTACTGAATTATCAGAACAAGAAGTAGAAGAATAACAGGTGATTAAAAGATGAATTTAGATTTTAGCTTTATATTAGAATATATACCGTATTATTTTGAGGGAATTAAGTATACATTATTAATTTCTTTATTAGCAGTATTATTTGGTGCATTCTTTGGTTCAGTACTGTTTTATATGAAGAGTTCTAACTTTCATATATGGAAAATCAAGCCTTTACGTATAATTGCTGTAGCTTATATAGAAATTATAAGAGGAACACCAATGATATTACAAATATTCATAGTTTATGCAGGGGCAGAGCCTTTCTTAGGTATAGATTTAAGTGCCTTACAATCTGCATTTGTAGCTATAGCTTTAAACTCAGCAGCTTATGTTTCTGAAATTATAAGAGCTGGTATTGATGCTGTTGATAAAGGACAAATGGAAGCAGCTAGAAGTTTAGGTATGAAAAAAAGCACAGCAATGACACTTATTGTTGTACCACAAGCTATAAGAAATATACTTCCTGCAATAGGAAATGAATTTGTTGCAGTAATTAAAGAATCATCAATGGCTTCAGTTGTTGGTGTTGGAGAGCTTATGTATGCAGCAAAAATAGTACAAGGCTCAACTTATAGGTCTTTAGAGCCTTTAATAGTAGCAGCAGGATTTTACTTTATATTAACATTTAGTTTAGGAAGGGTTATTTCTTTAATTGAAAGGAGGATGAAGGTAAGTGATATACGTTAATAATCTTGAAAAAAGCTTTGGTAAAAATAAGGTGTTAAAGGGCATCAATGAACATATTAAAAAAGGTGAAGTTGTAGTTGTTATAGGACCATCAGGTTCAGGAAAAAGTACATTTTTAAGATGCTTGAATTTACTGGAGGAGCCTACAAAAGGAGAAATAATTTTTGAAGGTAAAAACATAATTGATAAGAAAGTGAATATAAATAAATTGAGGGAAAAAATGGGGATGGTTTTTCAGCAATTTAATTTATTTCCACATAAAACAGTATTAGAAAATATAACAATAGCACCAATCAAAGTCAAAAAAATGAAGAAAAGTGATGCAGAGGAAAAAGCAATAAGATTATTAGAAAAGGTAGGGCTTAAAGATAAAAAGGATGCATATCCAGTGCAACTTTCAGGTGGACAAAAACAAAGAATTGCTATAGCTAGAGCTTTAGCTATGGAGCCAGATGTGATGTTATTTGATGAACCAACATCAGCACTAGATCCAGAAATGGTTGGAGAAGTTTTAAATGTAATGAAAAATCTAGCTAGAGAAGGAATGACAATGGTGGTAGTAACTCATGAAATGGGATTTGCAAAAGAAGTTGGTGATAGGATTATATTTATGGATGGAGGAAATATCTTAGAAAGTGGAAAACCAGAGGAGTTTTTTGCAAATCCCAAAAATGAAAGAACAAAAGAATTTTTATCAAAGGTTCTATAAAATTTTTAAAGAAGGATACTTATATTTTATAAGTGTTCTTTTTTATATGTTTTATAATAAAATAATAATAGGATTAATGGCAGGCAGGGTAATATGTCTAAGGAAACTATATATAATTTTTTAGAGCTAGAATTTAAATCATAGAAAAATATTAAATGATATAGTTTATTATATTTATTTTAATAATGAGATTTATTATGAAAAGAACTTAAGCTTTTATAATAATGTGAAGCTTTTAAAGGAAGCCAATCTTGTAGATGAATATATAGAGGAAATGCTAGTTACTGCATTAAGAAATATAGAGATATATGAAGAAAGAATTGTTGTTAAAGAAGATTATTTTTATGATGAGATAGAAATAAAAAAATTGGCTGATGAAAACTTTAAGAAAATTTATGAACTTATAATTTGGCTTATATTAACTTCTGGAGAGGAACATTATAAGTTTTTAAGACACAATGTAAGAGAGAAATACAAAGAAATAATTGATAACTATAGCCCCGAAAAAAAAGATATACATAGTCTAAAAAGGCAATAAACAAATTTTGCG
>JAKSUK010000028.1 GCA_024409095.1 Clostridium sp. | reverse complement strand
CTATCCATCTCCCACTTTAGAAGATGGGAGAATTTCGCACATTAAGGTTAAAAATAAAGCATATGCCATAGTTAAAAATGTAGTTAATGCTCCTATGGTTTCACTTTTTACATTTGTATTTTTTTCTTTAAATTTGAAGTACTTTGATAATAATTCCATTGTTTCTTCCTCCATGCATTTTAATTTTCCAACCGAAATATCGCATGATAATAGAAAAAGGATATGTGTTAATATTCATGTTTATACTATATTTTCATATATAAACTATAAATTCATATCGTAGTCAAACCATTTATGGTGATTTAGTAGAAACTGTTGGACCATATTTCCAACATTATACGAACATTCGATTATATTTTTCTTTAAATATATGATAATAAATTTTTTAACAACTGTCTATATATACTTTTTATTAAAATATAAAAAGCCCCTTAAAATTTAAGGAGCTTTTTTAAATTAATTTTCAATTTTTCATTCTTAATCTAACTTTTTAGTATCTATCCAAGACATCATTTCTCTAAGTTCTTTACCTACTTTTTCAATTGGATGCTCTGCTTCCATTCTTCTCATAGCATTAAATGTAGGTCTGCCCACTTGATTTTCAAGAAGCCACTTTTTAGCAAAAGTTCCATTTTGAATTTCAGTTAAAATTTGTTTCATTTCTTTCTTAGTTTCATCAGTAATTATTCTACTACCAGTTACATAATCGCCATATTCAGCTGTATCAGAAACTGAATATCTCATAGCTGCCATACCACCTTGATACATTAAATCTACTATAAGCTTCATTTCATGCATACACTCAAAATATGCATTTTCTGGTGCATATCCTGCTTCAACTAAAGTTTCAAAACCAGCCTTAATTAAAGCTGTAATTCCTCCACAAAGAACTGCTTGTTCACCAAATAAGTCTGTTTCTGTTTCATCCTTAAAAGTTGTTTCAAGGACACCAGCTCTTGCTCCACCAATACCATTTGCATAAGCTAATGCTAATTCTTTAGCTTTTCCTGAATAATCTTGTTCTACTGCTATTAAACAAGGAACTCCTGAACCTTCTTTGTAAGTTCTTCTTACCATATGTCCTGGTCCCTTTGGAGCTATCATAAATACATCAACATTTGAAGGTGGAACTATTTGCTTAAAGTGAATATTAAATCCATGAGCAAATACTAAAGCATTTCCCTCTTCTAAGTATGGTTCAATTTCTTCTTTATATAATTTTGATTGCTTTTCATCTGGTACTAATATCATTATAATATCAGACTTCTTAACTGCATCTACAGTTGTAGTAACTTCTAATCCTGCTTCTTTTACCCTATTCCATGATTTACTTCCTTCATATAACCCTACAACTACATCTACTCCACTTTCATGTAAGTTTAATGCATGTGCATGTCCTTGGCTTCCAAAACCAATTATAGCTACCTTCTTTCCTTGTAATAATCCCAAATTTGTATCCTTCTCATAAAACATCTTTATACCCCCAATTTATAATTTAATATCTTCTTCACTTATAATTTCATTTATTGGTGAACCTGGTGCAACCATTGGTAATACCATGTCATCACTATCAATTTTATAATCTATAATTACAGGGCCATCTGTAGCTAATGCCTTTTCTAACACACCCTGTAAATCTTCAGGTCTTTCTACCCTAAATCCAGTTCCACCAAAGGATTCGGCTAATTTTACAAAATCAGTTGCTCTATTTAATGTTGTTTCAGCATATCTACATTCATAAAACAAGCTTTGCCATTGTCTAACCATTCCTAAAGAATTATTATTCATTACTATTACCTTTATAGGAATTTTGAAATTAACTGCTGTTGCAAATTCATTGCAGTCCATACCAAAACTACCATCTCCTGCAATATTAAATACTACTGAATTAGGATTTCCAACCTGTGCACCAATAGATGCTCCCATTCCAAAGCCCATAGTTCCAAGTCCACCAGAAGTTATAAATGTCCTTGGCTTATAGAATTTATAATTTTGAGCTGTCCACATCTGATGTTGACCAACTTCTGTAGTTATAATAAAGTTACCATTATCAATTTTATTTAATAAGTAAAATAAATATTCTGGAGTAGTTTTTACTTCTTGCACTATTTCTTTATTATTTAATACTTTAAGCTCATTAATTTTATTTACCCATTCTATATTTTCTTTTTTATTTATGATTGGAAGTAGCTTATTTATAGCTTCCTTTATATCACCTATAATATAGGAATCTACTTTAACATTTTTATTTATCTCTGCTGGATCTATATCTATTTGAATTATTCTTGCATTTTTTATATGATTTTTATGACTTATTACCCTATCACTAAACCTTGCTCCTAAAGTAATAATCAAATCACAACTAGTAGCAATAAAATTAGAAGCTTTACTACCATGCATTCCAATCATACCTGTATATAATCTATAATCATTAGGAATACTTCCTATACCCATAAGACTTGTTGCTACTGGTGCATTTATTTTTTCTGCTAAAGCTAAAACTTCTTTTTCTGCATTAGAGTTTAATATTCCTCCACCAGCATAAATAAAAGGATTTTCACTTTCATTAATAAATTCTGCAAACTTCCTTAGAGAATCTAAACTTATATCTTGTAAGCCTTTCTTTTTATTTTTAGGTTGCATCCTTGTATAATTATATTTTTCTGATGTTATATCCTTTGGAATATCAATAAGTACTGGGCCGGGTCTTCCTGATTTTGCTATACAAAAAGCCTCATTAATTATTTTTTGCAGTTCCTTTATATCCTTAACTATATAATTATGTTTAGTTATTGGCATTGTAATTCCAGTAATATCTACCTCTTGAAAGCTGTCCTTACCCAATAATGACCTTGTAACATTACCTGTGATTGCAACAATAGGAATTGAATCCATGTAAGCTGTAGCAATTCCTGTAACCAAGTTTGTTGCTCCGGGACCTGATGTAGCTATACATACTCCAACCTTTCCTGTTGACCTTGCATATCCATCAGCTGCATGAGCTGCTCCTTGTTCATGAGAAGTTAAAATATGTCTTATTTCATCACTCTTTTTAAATAATGCATCATATATATTTAAGACTGCTCCACCTGGATAACCAAATACAGTATCAACACCATTATCTATTAACGAATTTACTAAAATTTCAGCACCAGTCAATAACACATAAATCGCCCCCTTATTTATAAGTTGCTCCTGTACTAGCTGAACTTACTAGTTTAGCATATCTCGCAAGATAACCTTCCTTTATTTTAGGTTCAATTTTTGTAAGAGTTTTCTTTCTTTCTTCTAATATCTTTTCATCAACTAATAACTCTAACTTACCATTATTTATATCTATAGAAATTATGTCGCCATTTTCAACTAAGGCAATAACTCCACCTTCTGCTGCTTCTGGCGATACATGTCCTATTGATGCACCTCTTGTAGCTCCACTAAACCTTCCATCAGTAATAAGTGCAACTGATTTATCAAGACCCATTCCAGATATAGCTGATGTTGGTGAAAGCATTTCTCTCATACCTGGTCCGCCCTTTGGTCCTTCATATCTTATAACAATAACATCTCCTTGCACTATTTTATTACTAAATATAGCTTCTACTGCTTCTTCTTCTGAATTAAATACCTTAGCTGGTCCTTTATGAACTAACATTTCATGAAGGACTGCTGACTTCTTAACTACTGCTCCATCTAATGCTAAATTTCCCCTTAATATAGCTATGCCACCAGTTTCACTATATGGCTCTTCTATTGGTTTTATAACATCATAATTTAAAACTTTTTTATTTTTAGTATTTTCACCTATAGTTTTACCGTTAACTGTAATACAGCTTAAATCTATTAAATCTTTTTTACTTAGTTCATTAATAACTGCTGATATTCCACCTGCTTCATATAAATCTTGTATATGAATATTTGATGCTGGTGCTAACTTACAAAGATTTGGAACTTTAGATGACATTTCATTTATAATATCTAAATTCATTTCTAGCTTTGCTTCATTTGCTATAGCTGTTAAATGTAATACACTATTTGTTGAACATCCCAAAGCCATATCTACAGTAAGTGCATTTTTAATAGATTTTTCATTAACTATATCTCTTGGTCTTATATTATTTTTTAATAAGTTCATAACTTCCATTCCTGCATGCTTAGCAAGTATAATTCTTTCTGAATATACTGCTGGAATAGTACCATTTCCAGGCAAAGCTAAACCTAAAACCTCTGTTAGACAATTCATTGAATTAGCTGTAAACATTCCAGAGCATGAACCACATGTTGGGCATGACTTAGATTCTAATTCTTTTAATTCTTCTATAGTCATTTTCCCACTTTCTACAGAACCCACTGCTTCAAATAATGTTGACAATGATACTGCTTCACCCTTATATTTACCTGCTAGCATTGGACCTCCACTAATTATTATTGAAGGTATATTTAGTCTTAATGAAGCCATTATCATTCCCGGCACAATCTTATCACAGTTAGGAATTAATACTAATGCATCAAAACCATGAGCCTTAACCATACATTCAATACTATCTGCTATTAATTCTCTTGTTGCTAATGAATATTTCATACCTTCATGTCCCATAGCTATTCCATCACATACTCCTATACTTGGAAATGCTAATGGAGTTCCCCCATTCATAAGTACACCTCTTTTTACAGCCTCAACAATTTTGTCTAAATTTATATGTCCAGGAATTATATCATTTTGTGATGTTACTATTCCTATAAGTGGTCTTTTTAACTCCTCATCACTTAACCCTATCGCTTTAAAAAGTGATCTATGAGGTGATCTTCCTATTCCCTTCTTAACCATATCACTTCTCATTTATATCCACCTCTATACCTTCATTAATCTTTCAATAACTAATTGTCCCATTTTTCTTGTACCAACAAGGCTAGTACCTTCACTATAAATATCCTTAGTCCTATAACCATCTTCTAATACTTTAGCTACAGCATTTTCAATTGCTTTTGCTTCTTCTTCTAAATTTAAGCTATATCTAAGCATCATAGCTACTGATAATATTGTTGCTAAAGGATTAGCTATATCCTTACCTACAATATCTGGTGCTGAACCATGTATAGGTTCATATAGTCCTAACTTACTATCTCCCAAAGATGCTGATGGCAACATTCCTATAGACCCTGCTATCATAGAGGCTTCATCTGATAAAATATCTCCAAACATATTTGAAGTAACTATTACATCAAATTGTGATGGATTCCTTACAAGTTGCATTGATGCATTATCTATATACATATGGTTTAGCTCTACTTCCTTATATTCCTTGGATAGCTCAATTATAGTTTCTCTCCATAACCTTGAACTTTCTAAAATATTAGCCTTATCTACACTAGTTACTTTCTTATTTCTTTTCATTGCAATCTCAAATGCAATCTTAGCAATTCTTTTTACTTCTTCTTTATTATATTTTTCTGTATCAAAAGCAACTTCTACACCCTCTTCGGAGCTTCTTCCATGTGCACCAAAATAAATTCCTCCAGTAAGTTCTCTTACTACAACTATATCTATTCCATTCTTAACTAATTCATCTTTCAATGGAGATGAATTTTTTAAAGGCTTATAAAGGAGTGCTGGTCTTAAATTACAGTAAAGATTTAAGCCTTCTCTTAAACCAAGCAAAGCTTGCTCTGGTCTAATTTTGGCACTTGTATCATCCCATTTATAACCTCCTACAGCCCCAAGTATAACTGCATCACTATTTTGGCAAACCTCTAGAGTTTCCTTTGGTAGAGGAATTCCTACCTTATCAATAGCACAACCACCTGCTAAAAGATATTTTATTTCAAATTTATGATTAAATTCTTCCTCAACTTTTTTTAATACAAGTATAGCTTCATTAACTACTTCCGGCCCTATACCATCTCCTTGTATTACTGCTATTTTATAACTCATAAAAGCCCCCTTTGATTAATTTTTAATATAATTAATTAATCCATTGCTATTTATTATATTTTGCATAAACTCTGGAAAAGCTTCTCCTTTATAATCTTCATTCTTAGTAATATTTCTTATAATTCCACTACTAAAATCTATTTCTAACTCATCCCCATCTTCTATAGACTTTGCAGCTTTATCACACTCAATAATAGGTAGCCCTATATTTATTGAATTTCTAAAAAATATTCTAGCAAAGGTAGATGCTATTACACAGCTTATTCCACTTGACTTTATAGCTAGTGGTGCATGTTCCCTAGATGAACCACAGCCAAAATTCTTTTTTGCAACAATTATATCCCCATTATTAACTTTACTTGCAAAATCTTTATCTATATCTTCCATACAGTGACTTGCAAGTTCTTTAGGGTTTGTTGTATTTAAATACCTTGCTGGTATTATTACATCTGTATTTACATTATCTCCATATTTAAAAGCCCTACCTCTTACTTTCACTTAAAAACCCCCAATTTTATAGCAATTCTGGGTTTGCTATTTTACCACTTATTGCTGAAGCTGCTGCAACCGCTGGACTTGCTAAGTATACCTGTGATTCTACATGCCCCATTCTTCCTACGAAATTTCTATTTGTTGTTGATACTGCTCTCTCTCCTTTTGCTAATATGCCCATATGTCCCCCTAAACATGGACCACAAGTTGGAGTAGAAACTACAGCACCAGCTTCTATAAAATCTTTTATAAGTCCTTCTTTTATAGCCTCAAGATATATTTTTTGTGTTCCAGGTATAATAATACATCTTATATCTTCATGCACCTTTTTACCCCTTAATATCTCTGCTGCTATCCTTAAATCTGAAAGTCTTCCATTAGTACATGAACCAATAACAACTTGATCTATCCTTACTTCCCCAATTTCATCAATAGTCATTATATTATCTGGCAAATGCGGAAATGCTACTGTAGGTCTTATCTTTGATAAATCAATGTTATAAAACTCTTCATACTCTGCATCTTCATCGCCCTTAAACTCTGTCCAATTTTTATTAGAATGTTCTTTCATATATTCTATAGTCTTTTCATCAACTGGAAATATACCATTTTTCCCTCCAGCTTCTATTGCCATATTACATATAGTAAATCTATCATCCATTGAAAGAAATTTTAATCCATCTCCTACAAACTCCATAGATTTATATAATGCTCCATCTACTCCTATTTTTCCGATAATATGAAGTATTATATCTTTGCCACTTACCCATTTTTGTGGCTTACCACTAAGTACAAACTTAATAGCTGATGGAACTTTAAACCAACACTTTCCTGTAGCCATGCCAGCTGCCATATCTGTTGAACCTATTCCAGTTGAAAAAGCACCTAAAGCCCCATATGTGCAAGTATGTGAGTCAGCCCCAATAACTACATCACCTGCAACTACAAGTCCTTTCTCGGGCAATAAACAATGTTCTATTCCCATTTGACCAAATTCAAAGTAATTACTAATTTTTTTACTCTTTGCAAATTCCCTTACTAATTTACATTGCTCTGCTGCATTTATATCCTTGTTGGGTGTAAAATGATCTAATACAATTGCAATTTTATTATTATCAAAAACTTTATCTAATCCTAGCTTTTTAAATTCATTAATAGCTACAGGCGAAGTTATATCATTGCCTAAAATCATATCTAATCCTACTTCAATAAATTGTCCACTTCTAACACTTTCTAAGCCAGCATGATTAGCTAAAATCTTTTGTGTCATAGTCATTGCCACATTATATCACCCCTTTTTATTTTTAACCCCTCTTTAATCCACATATCCCTGTACGTACTACTTCTTTTATACCGTATTCATTTAAAAGCGTTATTAAAGCATTAATTTTACTTTCATCACCAGTAAGTTCAACTGTTAATGTATTTTTTGAAACATCTACTATATTGCTTCTGAATATTTTTGCAACTTCATTTATTTCAGCTCTCTTTTCAGCATCAGATTTTACCTTGATTAAAACTAATTCTCTATAAACAGAATTATCTATCATAAGCTCCTCAATATTTATGATATCTTCTAATTTGTTTAATTGTTTTATAACTTGTTCAACTACTTCCATATCACCTGATACTACTATAGTCATTCTTGATATATCATTATCTTGAGTTCGTCCTACAGTAAGGCTATCAATATTAAATCCTCTTCTTGAAAAAAGTCCTGAAACTCTAGTTAATACACCAGAAGAATTCTTAACTAATACTGAAAGTATATGTCTTTCCATTTTTCACCCCCAAATTTTTACTTCATTGTAAAAATTTTACTCCTTTATCTATAATAAAGTCAATATTAATTTTTTTATAATAATATAGTTATATATAAAATAAAAAAAGTGAAAATAGAAAACTCTACTTTCACTTTTTAATAATTTTATATTTTACTTAATATTAAATTAGCTATACTATGAGCCATTTCGTCAATTTCTTCTTGATTTTCTCCTTCAAGCATAACTCTAACTAAAGGCTCTGTTCCAGAAGGTCTTATAAGAACTCTTCCTACTCCATTTAATCTAGCTTCAACTGATTTTATAGCTTCTACTACCTCTTCATCATCTAAATAAATGTTTTTCTTATGATTAGGTACTTTTGCATTTACTAATACTTGTGGAAGTTCTTTCATTATACTAGCAAGTTCACTTAAAGTTTTATTCTTTTCTTTAATAACTTCTGCTACCTTTAATGCTGTAACAAGTCCATCACCAGTAGTATTATAATTTAAGAATATGATATGCCCTGATTGCTCTCCTCCAAGAACATAACCATCCTTTAGCATTTCTTCAAGAACATATCTATCTCCAACTTTAGTTTTAAATGTTCTTATTCCTTCTGATTTACAAGCAATATCTAATCCTAAATTACTCATTACTGTAACAACTAAAGTATCATCTTTTAATTGTCCCTTTTCTTTTAATGCTTTTGCACATATAGTTAAAATGAAATCTCCATTGATAAGATTTCCTTTTTCATCTACTGCTAAACATCTATCTGCGTCTCCATCAAATGCAAATCCTACATCACATTTTTCTCTAACAACATACTCCATTAAAGCCTCTGGATGAGTAGATCCACATTTTTCATTAATATTTGTTCCATCTGGAGTATTATTAATTACGTGAACTTCTGCCCCTAAATTTTCAAAAGCCTTTACTGCAACTTCATAAGCTGCTCCATTTGCACAATCTAAAGCAACTTTTAATCCTGTAAGTTCAGTTGTTATAGTTGATTTAGCATGTTCCATATATTTATTTATAGCATCTGCTTCAAAATGACATTTTCCTAAATCTTTCCCTATTGGACTAGGTACTCCCTCAAAGCAATCTTCTATTGTTTTTTGTATCTTATCTTCTAATTCATCTGATAACTTATACCCTCTATTATCAAAAAACTTTATACCATTATATTCAACAGGATTATGTGAAGCTGAAATCATTACTCCTGCATCTGCATTATATTCTCTAGTTAGATATGCAACTGCTGGTGTTGGAACTACACCTATCATAACTGCTTCTGCTCCAACTGAAAGAATTCCAGCTACTAATGCAGCTTCTAACATATCACCTGATATTCTTGTATCTTTTGCTACTAATATTTTTGGTTTATGAGTTCCTTCTGTTAATACAAAAGCTCCTGCTCTACCTAAATTATATGCTAATTCTGATGTTAATTCAGTATTAGCTATACCTCTAACACCATCTGTACCAAATATTCTACTCATATGAAATACCTCTTCTTCTCCTATCTATTAATAAGCTTCAATTTTTACTACAATCATTATCATAGCTATTATAGTATATATCCTACAAACTCTTTTTACAAGAGTTTAACTACTGACTTTATTTATAAAGTCTATTTGATAATATATTTATAATTATATATATACTTTTGCTTCTTCTTCTCCACTTAATACTCTAATTCCACCTTGTGCTAAAGCTAAAAGTTCATCTTCTCCTGCATATACTTTTATTGGTGCAATCCAACCTATGGATTTTTTTAAATCATCTACTACAAATGGTGAATATGCTATTCCACCAGTTAATATTATTGCATCTACTTTTCCTTTTAATACAGTAGACATAGCTCCTATTTCTTTAGCTACTTGATAAATAAATGCATCATAAACTAATTTACATTTTTCATCTCCATTATTTTTTTTATCAATAACATACTTTAAATCATTAGTTCCTAAGTAAGCAACTACTCCACCTTTTCCTACTATCTTCTTATATACTTGCTCTTTAGTATATTCTCCACTAAAGCACATTTTGATAAGTTCTCCAGCAGGTACTCCGCCAGCCCTTTCTGGTGAAAATGGTCCATCTCCATCTAAAGTGTTATTTACATCAATAACTCTTCCATTTTTATGAGCACCTACTGAAACTCCTCCACCCATATGAGTAACTACAAGCTTAAGATTTTCATATCTTTTTCCTTTTTCCTTAGCAAACCTCTTTGCAACTGCTTTTTGATTTAATGCATGAAATATACTTATTCTTTTTAATTCTGGTGTTCCAGATAATCTTGCAACATCACTTAATTCATCAACTACTACTGGATCAACTATAAATGCTCTTAAATCTCCTTGCTCTGCAATTTCTTGTGCTAATATTCCTCCTAAATTTGAAGCATGAGGTCCTTGAACTCCTACCTTTAAATCATCAAGCAAAGACTTATTTACTTCATAAGTACCACTTGGAATTGGTTTTAAAAGTCCTCCTCTTCCTACTACTGCATCTAATGTATTTATATCAAAATTATTTTCTCTTAAAAGATTTAATATTACTTCCTTCCTAAAATCCTTTTGTGAATAAATAGTATCAAATTGTCCTATTTCTTCTGCACTATGTCTTAAAGTCTTTTCAAAAATCTGTTTTTCATCTTCATAAACACCAATCTTAGTTGATGTTGAACCTGGATTTATTACTAATAATTTAAATGACATTTTTACTCCTCCACCAAATTATTATTTATTTTGTGCTACTAATGCAGCTAATATTATTGAATTAACCTTTGTTTCAAAGCTATCAGCTCTTGAAGTTAAAATTACTGGTGCTGATGTACCTACAAGTATTCCACCATTCTTTGTATGAGCTGTATAAGTTAATGTTTTATACATAACATTAGCTGTTTCAATATTAGGTAATAATAATATATCTGCATTTCCTGCAACTGGCCCTCTTATATTCTTATGTTCAGCTGCTTCAATTGATAAAGCATTATCTAATGCTAAAGGTCCATCAATTACGCAACCTTTAATTTGTCCTCTATCGTTCATTTTGGATAATAATGATGCATCTACTGTTGCTTTCATATCTGTATTAACAATTTCTACTGCACATATTGGCGCTACCTTTGGTGTTTCTATTCCACATGCATTTGCTACAACTACAGAATTTTTAATTATTTGAGCTTTTTCTTTTAATTCGGGATAAGTATTAAATGCTGCATCTGTTAAAAGAATTAATCTATCAAAACCTTCTATCTCAAAAACAGCTACATGAGACATTAAATTTCCTGTTCTAAGACCAACTTCTTTATTTAATACACTTCTTAAAAATGTTGCTGTATCTACTAAACCCTTCATAAGCATATCTGCTCTTCCTGTAGATACTAACTCAACTGCGTGTAATACTGCTTTCTTAGAATCTTTTATATTTACTATTTCAAATTTATTTAAATCCATACCTATATTCTTCGCAATTAAAGATATCTCTTCTTTATTTCCAACTAATATTGCATCTGCTATTTCTTTATCATTTGCTTCTTTAACAGCTTCTAAAACAGGCTCATCTTGAGCTACTGCTACTGCTACTTTTTTTCTTTTAGTTCCTTTTAATTTTAATAGTAAATCATTAAAGTTCTTACTCATAATACTCCCTCACTCATTTACCTTATTTTTACATTTATATTTTATCAAACTTTATTATAGATTC
>JAKSUK010000027.1 GCA_024409095.1 Clostridium sp. | reverse complement strand
GTGATAAATCCAGTCTATTTTCTTGGCTTGTATCATAAACATATTCTTCTTTTTCTTCGCCGGACATATGTTCAGCCCATTTCATATGTCTATCGTATGCTTTCTTCTCAATTTCCGATTTAAGAATAGCATCTATTGAATATGATGATTTTAATGAAAATATAATTGATAAACCTTTAAATAAGGAGATGTTAAAACAGAAAATTGATTATGTTGATACATTAAAGAAAAATGATGCTGAAAAAGTAATACAAGCAACTTTAGTAAAAGAAAAAGCTAATAGCAATAGTATAAAAGATAGTGTACCTATAAATATTATTAATAATATTTCAATTACTGATGATGAAGCTATAGAAATAATAAATTTAATAAAAAGCTCAATAAAAAACTCAATAAAAAATGACAGTAATTATGATGATTATAATAATTATAATAATAATATTAATAGAGAGTATAGCAATAAAGAGTATAGTAATTTTTATAATGACCATAGTAAGGGCTATAATGAACATGTAATTAGCAAGGAGATTATAAAAGAAAGTATATTTAATCAGACAGGAAGAGAAATATTATTAACTGATGATGAAGCAAAATCATTAAATGTAATAATTAATAAAGAAGTTATTAAGGATAAAGATATAAGTTTTGTAAAGAATCTGTTTAAAAATATAGAAGATAAGCAACAAATAGTACATAAAGATATAGAAAATAATTATATAAATAAAAATATAAAAGACATAAAGAAAGATATAGTAGATATAAGAAAAGATATAGTTGATATACGTAATAATTTATCTAAAAATGTTTCTAAAAAGTCTGAGGGCGCTAAAGAAGTTATAAGAAATATAATTTCAAATTTAAAAGAGGGTAATGAAAATTCCTCACAAATTTTAAATATAATGAAAAACAATATAAATGATTTGAAATTATTTAATAAAATTAATAATCAATATTATTGTTTAGATGTACCAGTAAATTTTAAAGAAAATGAATATCCATGTAAGCTTATAATAAAAGATGATAGAAAAGATGGTAAAGTTATAGATAGCAGTAATTTCAAGGTAGCTATATCAGTTAAGACAGTAAACCTTGGTACTGTTGATGCACTTTTAGATGTAAGAAATAAAAATATTTATTTAAAATTAAAATGTGATAAAAATGTTATGAATTTATTTATAATGGAAAAAGATAGAATTAAGGATATACTTGAGTCATCAGGGTTTATAAGTAAAATCGAAGTTATTGAAAGAATTGAAGAACTCGAATTATCATCTTGTAGAGAATTCTTTAATGATAATAATATTGCAACAGTTGATATTAAAGTATAAGATAGTAGGTGGAATATAGTGCAAAATAAAAAAAAGGCTGTAGCTTTAAATTATGATGGTTCAAATGCACCAATAGTTACAGCAGTAGGAATGGGAATCATAGCAGATAAAATATTAAAAAAAGCAGAAGATAGTGAAGTTCCAGTTGTTTTTAATAAGGAACTGACAGATTTATTGTGTAATGTTGATGTAGGAGACGCTATACCAACAGAAGTTTATGATGCTGTAGCTCATATAATTGCTTATATTACTAAGTTAGATAGCTCTTTATAGGTGGGTGAAATTAAAACATGGCATTATATGCGATATCAGATTTACATTTAGCTTTAAATGTTGATAAGCCTATGGATATATTTGGAGAAAGATGGGTTAATCATGATGATAAGATAAAAGCAAATTGGATTAGCAATATTACAGATGAAGATACTGTGCTTATTGCAGGTGATATATCATGGTCTATGAAAGCAGAAGATAGCAAAGCTGATTTAGACTGGATAGATAACCTTCCAGGCAAAAAAATAATTTCTAAGGGAAATCATGATTATTGGTGGAGTAGCATAAGCAAGTTAAATTCAATGTATGAAAATATGAAGTTTATTCAAAATAATTTTTATACATATAATGATTATGCTATTTGTGGAACTCGAGGATGGGTATCACCAGATAGTGAGAAATTTACAGAGAAAGATTCAAAGATATATGCTAGGGAAGCAATAAGATTAAGATTATCCCTAGATAGTGCTAGAAGTTTAGGATATTCTAAAATAATAGTGATGATTCATTATCCACCATTTAACGAAGGTGAAGAAGAATCAGAATTTATGAAAATTTTTAAAGAGTATAATGTAGAAAAAGTTATTTATGGACATTTACATGGAGTAGGAAGATTTAAAGCAAAGACTGGATTAATAAATGATATAGAATATATTATGACATCTTGTGATTTTATTAATTTTAATCCTGTTAAAATTCTATAAGTAATAAAAATATCTCAAAAGGGAGTAAGGTATACACACCTAACTCCCTTAACTTTTTTGGTTTTTTATGTAGTGAAATTTTGTTATAATAAATAAGTAACATTAAGTTTACAAAAAATTTTTATTTTACAGTAAATGATAAATAAGGGTGATAAAAATAATGGCTATTCAGAATTGGAAGAATTTTTTAATGGTTTATGAGCAAGCTGTTGATGAATTAAAGGTGAAGTTAAAGAGCATAAGAAAAGAATATAGAAGAAGAAACGAATATTCACCAATTGAATTTGTAACAGGAAGAGTAAAAGAAGTATCAAGCATATTAGAAAAAGCTAATAAGTTTGAAATTCCTTTAGATAGATTGGAACAAGAAATGGAGGATATAGCTGGTATAAGGATTATGTGCCAATTTGTTGATGATATAGATAAAGTTGTAGAGCTTTTAAGAGTAAGAAAAGATATGCAGATACTTTACGAAAAGGATTATGTGAATAATGTTAAAGCAAGTGGGTATAGAAGTTATCATATAATTATTAAATATACGGTTAATATGGTTGATGGGGCAAAAGATATATTGGCTGAATTTCAAATAAGAACACTAGCAATGAATTTTTGGGCAACAGCAGAACATTCATTGAATTATAAATATAAACAGCATATTCCAAATGAAGTAAAAATTAAGCTTAAAAAAGCAGCTGATGCAGCTTTTGAGTTAGACCAACAAATGCTTGAGATAAAGGATGAAATAAAGGATGCACAAAAGTTATTTGAAGTTAAATCAGATATTATTTCGTCTATTATGAATAATATTTTAACATTAATATCGTTAGGTAAAGTTGCAGAAGCTACTAGATATGAAGTGCTTTTAAAAAGGCTTATTGAAGAGGGTGAAGTTTGGGAATTAAATAATCTTCTTGATATAACTAAAAAAGATTTGGAACGATATAAAGATAACTAAAATAGAGAAAGGAGTATGCCAAAACTCAAAAAGTAAATTAGCTTACTTAAAGTTTTGGTAATGATGTACTATGAAAGCTAAGATAACTAAAAGTGATAAGTATTTTATAGCAATACTTATTATTCTATTTATAAGCTTTATCTTAAATTGCTATCAAGTTACGGTGAATAAAAGATATAAAAGAATTATAGAATCAACTTTTTATGGAAATATTGAAGAGATACGAATAAAGAATGAAAATGTGCTTAGTATTTTAGATAGATGTATTAAGACAGAAAATATTAGTAATGAGGAACTTTTAAAACTATATAAAAATTACTCTGCTATTGCTAGTGCTGAAACTGAATTATTAGAACATTATTTAGAATATAAGGATAATCCCAATATTAAAACTAGTAATAAAAATGTATCTATAGAAAATGAAAATGTAAATAGTATATATTGGCAAATAGAAGAAATTATTTATAATTATATTAAAAGTGATTTAAATAAAAAAGAAGAAAGCATGAAGCTTAATAATGAAAATTTAAATGAAATTAGTGTCCTAAAAGAAATGGCAGAAAAATTAAATCAATATTATATAAGTTTTTATGAGGAAAACTGCTCAAATTTAAATGAAGATTCCAGAGCAGATAAGATAATAAGACATGCATATTGGATTGATATACTAAAAGGAATACAAAATATTAATCAAGAATATATTGATTATGAATTTTTTAGTAAGGAAATTAATTAGAAATTAAAAAAAGAGTGCTTAAGCACTCTTTTTTAGTGACTGCATCCGCCACCGCAAGAACCGCATCCACCTTCAACTTCAATAACTGGTTTAAGAGATAATCCTCTTCCGTTATTTTCTTCAGAAGAAAGTAATCTAAATCCACCAAATTCATCAACTAATTTGCTTTCAGCTATGAAAGTTATATCGTTCATTGTTTCAACAACATCATTTTCATTTGCTTCATCAACAGTTATGTTAAAAGCTGGACCACTGCATCCAAAACCTGCTAAGTTTATTCTAATATTATATTTTTCTACTTCATTTTCGTCTAAGAAAGCTTTAAATTCTTTATATGCTTCTTCACTTACTAAAAACTTATTCATTTTATCACCTCAAAAATATTTTTCCAAATTATATTCATAGTATACCATATTACTCGGAAATAGCAAGTGGAAAATATCAGACTATAATTTTAAGAATAATAACACACTTTAGATTTATATATTGCAAAATAGTTATATGATATTAAAATACATTTTTACAAAATTATAAATTATATTGAAAGTTAAACAAATTAACAATATAATAAACCTATGTATATTGGTTAAAAATGTTTCTAAGAAAGGAATTGTTTAATTTGAAACCCTTTAATGATGGTTATGTTTTAGAAAAAATAGATGAATATAGTAAAATAATTACACCAGCTAAGCTTGGCAGTTATGAAATAAAAGCAGTTGATGGATTAAAAGGAATAATACAAGGATATTTATATGCTAAAGAAGGAGAAATAAATAAATCAATATTTGAGCTTCATGGACCAGATCATATATGGATGAGACTTACTCCTTTAGAAGTAGAAGGAGCGTATTTTTCAATAAAGAGAGCTAATGGAAAAGTAGGTGTAGTTGGTCTAGGACTTGGATATACTGTTTGGGAAATTGCAAAGAAAGAAAGTGTTAGTGAAGTAACTGTTTATGAGATAAGTCAAGAAGTAATTGATTTATATTATAAGAATTTTGGAGATAATCCTAAAATAAAAATTATTCATGGTGATGCCTATAACGCTAAAAAAGATAAATTTGATTTCTTTTATGTAGATATATATGAATATAAATTAACTTCACAAGTAGTAGATGACTACGATAAGTTTAATAGACTTCATGAAATAGATGAATATGCTTTCTTTGGTATGGAACACTTTTTACTAAGCTGTAAATATGAAGAAATAGTATGGGTATATATACCTGAAAGCTGGATGGAAATGAGCAAGGATGCTTATAGAGCTTTAGGTGAAGCAGGATATTTAAATTATTATACACCACTAGATGAAGAGTTAGTAAGCCAAATACTTGCTAAATTTAAGCCTGTATTAGAAGAACTTAGTTAATAATTAATTAAAGAAAAAACTCAGTTTAAGCTGAGTTTTTTTATTTTACTTATATGTAAAATAAAGTAAATGAGTAGTATAATTAAAATATAGAAAATAACATTAATTTGGGGGTGTTTTCTTTGCTTTGGGGAATTGCTTTATTAATTTTAGGAATATTTTTTTTAGCAATGCCAAAGATGAAATTTTATAAGAAGTTTTTAAAAAAACATAATACAGGAAAAGGTGATGACTTTTGGGGATTTTTATCCATAGTTACTGGAGGTGTTTGCTTAGTTTTTGCTATTAGTGCAATAGTAGGAAACTTAATTCAATAATGAATTTAAAAAAATAGACCCTATATTGCATAAATTAAAAGTTTATTTTATATGTATAGGGCCTTTATTACATTAGAATTTTTAATTACAAATTAAGTTTAGAGAAAGGTATGACTTCTTTTGGATTAGCAATATGTTCATTGATGAATTTTTCCATCCAAATCATATCATGCCATTTACCAAATTTATAACCACATTTAGTAAAGTGAGCAACAGTTTTATAACCAAATTTCTTATGAAATTCTTCGCTTTTCTCATTAGGGTAAGCAATACAAGCATTTAAATTAATAATGTTTTGTAATTTAAGAAGTCTTTCTAATTCATTATAAAGTAATGTTCCAACTCCTTTACTAGACTTTCCATACTGTACATATATTGATGTTTCAACAGACCAATCATAGGCACGTCTACTTTTAAAACTACTAGCATAAGCATATCCATAAATCTTACCATTTTCTTCAGCAACTATATAAGGATATTTTATTAAAGTAGTTTCAATTCTATTTTTAAACTGCTCTATGCTAGGTATATCATATTCAAAAGTAATAGAAGTATTATTAACATAATGCTCATATATATTAAGTAGTTCTTTAGCATCTTCTAGCTTAGCTATTCTTATATTCATTTATTATCACTCCAATTTATTTAATCTATAATATTACATTAACATAAAATAATTGAAAATTAATAAAAAAGAGTGCCGCAGCACTCTTTTTTTATTTTACTACTATATTAACTAATCTTCCTTTGATTACGATAACTTTAACAACTGTTTTTCCTTCAGTTGCAGCAACTATATTTTCATCAGCTAAAGCAGCTGCTTTAATTCCTTCTTCATCTAAATCAGTAGATACATTAATTTTAGCTTTAATTTTTCCATTAACTTGGACAGCTATTTCCACTTCATCTTTAACAAGAGCTTTTGGATCAAATGTTGGCCAAGCTTGGTTAAATACTGAATATTCATCAGTTAAAAGATTCCATTGTTCCTCAGCAAAGTGAGGAGCAAATGGTGCTAATGTTTTGATAAAGCTCATGCATACGTTCTTTAAGAAGTCTAAGTTTTTAGTTTCTTCTTGAAGATATTTAGAGAATGCATTAACAAATTCCATCATTCTTGCTATAGCAGTGTTGAATTGCATTTTATCAGCATCTTCAGTTACACCTTTAATAGCGTTATTTAACCAGAAGTTTAATTCTTTTTCAGCTTTATCCATAGTGATTTTATTATTTTCACCCTTAGAGATAGCTTCTCTAGCTAAATTTAAGTATCTTTCAATTCTATCTACAAATCTAGCAACAGATTTAATTCCATCATCACTCCAAGCTCCACCTTCAGTGTAAGCAAAACCAAACATTAGGTACATTCTAAATACGTCAGCACCATATTCTTTAATGTAATCATCTGGAGAAATTGTATTTCCTTTAGATTTTGACATTTTAAGTCCATCTGGTCCTAAAATTAAACCTTGGTGAGTTAAGCTTTTGAATGGTTCATCAAAGCTTAAGTATCCCATATCTCTTAAAGCTTTAGTAATAAATCTAGCATATAATAAGTGCATGCAAGCATGTTCAGGTCCACCAACATATTTATCAACTGGTAGCATTTTATCTACTAATTCTTTATCAAAGGCTTTTTCTGAGTTTTTATTATCTACATATCTCATTTGGTACCATGAAGAACATACGAAAGTATCTAATGTATCGCATTCTCTCTTAGCTGGCTTTCCACAACATGGACAAGTAGTATTAATAAATGATTCGCATTTAGCAAGTGGAGATTTTCCATCTGGTGCGAATTTAACATCATATGGTAATTGAACTGGAAGGTCTTTTTCAGGAACTGGTACAGTACCACAATCTTCACAGTAAATCATAGGGATTGGAGCTCCCCAGTATCTTTGTCTAGAAACTAACCAGTCTCTTAATCTATAGTTAACTTTAGATTCACCTAAGTTATTTTCTGCTAATTTAGCAACTATTTTTTCTTTAGCTTCTTCAGTAGTTAATCCATCAAATTCTCCAGAATTAACAAGTACTCCGTATTCACAGTATGGAAGTTCTACTTCTTCACATTTTTTATTAGTTATAACTCTTTCTATTGGTAAGTTAAATTTAGTTGCAAAAGCAAAGTCTCTTTCATCATGAGCTGGAACAGCCATAACAGCACCAGTACCATAAGTAGCAAGTACATAATCACCAACCCATACAGGTACTTCCTTACCATTTATAGGGTTTATTGCATATGAACCAGTGAATACACCAGTTTTTTCTCTTGAAAGAGATTGTCTTTCTATATCAGATTGTTTTTTAGCAGCTTCTTTATATTCTTCAACAGCATCTTTATTTTCAGCTGTAGTTAATTCATCTACTAATGGATTTTCTGGAGCTAAAACAACATAAGTTACACCATTTAATGTATCAACTCTTGTAGTAAATACATCAAAGCTAGTTTCTGAATTTTTAACTTTAAAAGTAACTTGTGCACCAGTAGATTTTCCTATCCAGTGTTTTTGCATAGCAACAGTTTTTTCTGGCCAATCTAAAGTATCTAATTTTTCTAATAGTTCATCAGCATATTCAGTTATTTTGAAGAACCATTGAGTTAAATCTTTTTTAGTTACTTCAGTTGAACATCTTTCACAACATCCTTCATGAACTTGTTCATTAGCTAAAACTGTATTACATGATGGACACCAGTTTACAGGTGCTTTTTTTCTATAAGCTAATCCTTTTTCATATAATTTTAAGAATATCCATTGAGTCCATTTATAGTATTCAGGAGTACAAGTTATAACTTCATTTTCCCAGTTAAACATAGCTCCCATAGCCTTTAATTGATCTTCCATAGTTTTAATATTTTTTTCAGTAGAATCCCAAGGATGAATTCCTGTTTTAATAGCAAAGTTTTCAGCAGGTAAACCAAAAGCATCAAATCCCATTGGTTGGAATACATTATATCCTTGCATTTTCTTTAATCTTGCCCATGAATCAACTGGACCATAGTTGAACCAGTGACCAGCGTGTAATTGACTTCCTGATGGGTAAGAGAACATTTCTAAAACATATAATTTTTCTCCTTCTTTATTAGGATCAAATTTATAAAGTTCTGTTTCTTCCCATTTTTTTTGCCATTTCTTATCAATGGCAGTTCCATAGTTACTCATTGTAAAATCCTCCATAGATTTAATTAATAAATTATAAAAAAAGCCTTCGTCTCCATATTTAAGAGACGAAAGCTATTATTTCGCGGTACCACTCTTATTAGAAAACCAAAATTTGATTTTCTCACTCGAAATCGTTAACGGGAATCCCGTACTTGTTTATCACAAGTAAGCTCCAAGACAAGTTCCTATAATGTAAACACTGTTTTGCACCTTCCAACAGCTCTCTTTAGCTTACAAGTCATAGTACTACTTCTTTTCAACACTTTATACTATATTATTTGTTCTTTATTATATATTAATTAATAATTTAAGTCAACAATAGTGATAAAGCCATTTTATAGTAGTAAAAATAATGTTTGTGAATAAGTGAAAAATTCTTGTAAATACTAAGTTTAGAGAAACAATAATAAACTAAAAGATAAAAGAAAAGGAGAATTTTATGGCAATTTTAAATAGCATTATAGGTATTTTATTTATATTTGCAGTGGCATACTTATTATCAAATAATAAGAAGCAGATAAAATGGAGAACTATAATAATTGGATTTCTAATTCAATTTGGATTTGCATTAGCTGTTTTAAAATGGAGTGTAGGTAAGTATATTTTAAGTAAGGTTGCTCTTGGAGTACAATCAGTTATTGATTATGCAAAGGAAGGTGTTAGCTTTGTATTTGGATCATTAGCTGATGATGGAAGTATATTTGCCGTTAATGTATTATGTGTAATAATATTTATATCAGCAGTTGTTTCTATACTTTATCATTTAGGAATAATGCAATTTATTATTAAAGTTATAGGAGGAGCTTTATCTAAGCTTTTAGGAACTTCTCAATTAGAAACAATATCATCAGCAGCAAATATATTTTTAGGTCAAACAGAAGCTCCACTTTTAATTAAACCTTATGTTGAAAAGCTTACAGAATCAGAATTATTTGCAGTAATGGTTGGAGGATTAGCATCAGTTTCAGGGTCAATTTTAGTAGGATATTCAATGCTTGGAATTCCAATAGAATATTTAATTTCAGCAGCATTTATGGCATCACCAGCAGGACTTATAATAGCAAAAGTGCTTTGTCCAGAAACAGAACATGATAGTATTCAAAATGAAGTTGAAATGATTAAAGATGATTCAGCAAATGTTGTTGATGCTGCATCAAGAGGGGCAATTGATGGTTTAGGTTTAGTTCTTAATATAGCAGCAATAATTTTAGCATTTGTTGCAGTTATAGCCTTAATTAATGGATTAGTTGGATGGATTGGAAGTTGGTTTGGATTAACTAATTTAAGTTTACAAGGAATATTAGGATGGATATTTTCACCGGTAGCAGCAATAATAGGTGTTCCATGGGGAGAAGCTGTAGTAGCAGGTTCATTAATAGGACAAAAGTTAATTTTAAATGAATTTGTTGCATTTAGTAATATGTCACCTTTACTACCAGAATTATCAGCAAAAACTACAGCAATAGTAACATTTGCTTTATGTGGATTTGCTAATATATCTTCTATTGCTATATTAATAGGAGGTATTGGTGGAATGGCTCCAAGTAGAAAGCCTGATATAGCAAGATTAGGATGGAAAGCTGTTTTAGGAGGTACATTAGCTAATCTTTTAAGTGCCACAATTGCAGGACTTCTTTTAACAATATAAAATAAAAGCGTAATAATAACCAGTAGAAATATTATAATTCTACTGGTTGCTTTTTATTAAGAGTTATTAGAAAAAGCTATATAAATATATTCAAATATAATATAATCAAAAAGAAACTTTTAAGGAAATATAAAAGTTTAAAAATAGAAAAAATTATATGAAGGGAGAGTTACTCGTCAAAATGTTTATTTCAATATAAATATTTTGACCATATTTTGAGTGGCGGTTTTTTATATGAATACTATTTTGGTAGTAGATGATGATAAGGAAATAGTTGATGCAATTGAAATATATTTAAAAAATGAAGGTATAAATGTTATTAAAGCATTTGATGGAATTCAAGCAATACAAGCATTGATGGAAAATGAAATACATTTAATATTAATGGATATTATGATGCCCAAAATGGATGGGTTACGAACTACTATGAAGATTAGAGAGGAAAAGAATATACCAATAATATTAATTTCAGCAAAATCTGAAGATACAGATAAGATATTAGGTTTAAATATGGGAGCTGATGATTATATTACTAAACCATTTAATCCTTTAGAATTAATAGCAAGAGTAAAATCACAGCTAAGAAGATATATAACTTTAGGTAATTACGGAAATGTTTCTAAAGAGGAACAAAAAATAATAAAATCTAGTGGATTAGAAATCAATCTTGAAAGTAAGGAAGTATTAGTTGAAGGTGAATCTATAAGAGTTACAGCAACAGAGTTTGGTATATTAGAACTATTATTAAAAAATAAAGGACGAGTATTTTCTATTGATGAAATCTATGAAAAGGTATGGAAAGAACCTAGTTATAATGCTGAAAATACGGTGGCAGTTCATATACGAAGAATTAGAGAAAAGATAGAAATAAATCCTAAAGAACCTAAATACTTAAAGGTGGTGTGGGGAATTGGTTACAAAATTGAAAAATATGAATAAAAAATTATATAATTATTTCTTATATATACTTATATTTATTTCTTTATCAATAGCTATTTTATCTGGAGTTGAAGTCATTAGTAATTATGATTTAACATTGCCTGATAGAATTTATACTGATTCATATTTAGCACAGGAAATAGATGATTATATAGGAATGGCTCTAGATTATGCAATTTATTATAAAAATGATGAATATGTTAATGATATAAATAATATAAGCCAATATGAAATTGATAGTTATAAACAAAAAATAGAAAAAAAGATTGAAAGTCAGTATCAAAATATAAAAAGTATAAGAGAAAGTTCGCAAGGATTTTATGATTATAGTTATGATGAGCAACAAGCTATATTAAATGAAGAAAGAAAAAAAATAGAAGAAAAGTATTCATATGATGAAGAAAGCTTGCTTAAAAAAATATTAAAAAGTAAAAAGACAGCATATGAAAATTTAAAGGTTCAGTTAAGTGCTTATAATAATATTGAATTTGCAGCATTTGATATTTTAAATAATAGTTGGATTACAGAAAAACAATGTGATGAAAGTTTGATAGAAGCTACAAAGTATTATTCTATAAGAAAGATTACAAGTAATGATGGTGTTATAGAAAATGTATATATATCGGGTAAAAAATCTACCAATTCAGATATAGTAAATAGAATTAAAAGAAATTCTTCAGGCTATTATACAAGTGGAAATTATGTATCATCATATATTCAAAATCAATCATCTAAATATTATTATTTAAATAATTATAATATAGAGCTATATGTATGGATACCAAAAGTTTTACAAAAGGGAGATTCTATATATGTTGCTTATAAATCTATTGAAGAAATATATTATGTTATATTTACTAAGATAGTAATA
>JAKSUK010000026.1 GCA_024409095.1 Clostridium sp. | reverse complement strand
TTCACACCTCCTTTTCAATAATAATAAGTATATCCATAACTAAATTAACCTAATCAACATTTACTATATTTTAAAAATTATGGTTTATAAATACGGAAAAAATGCCTGTATACTTTTTATACAGACATTTTTACGCTCTAAAATACTTATATCATTTTTTCAAATTCATCTTCTGTAATTACTGTTACTCCTAAATCCTTAGCCTTTGTAAGCTTAGAACCTGCCTCTTCCCCAGCAATTACATAATCAGTCTTTTTACTAACACTACCTGAAACCTTTGCTCCTAAACTTTCAAGTTTAGATTTTATTTCAGCTCTTGAATATTTTTGCATAGTACCTGTAACAACTACAGTCTTTCCACTAAAACCACTTTCTATAATTTCTTTTTCTTCATATATTGGAGTTATTCCTAACGCTAAAAGCTCATTAATAGTATTAATAACTTTTTCTTCATTGAAAAACTCTAATACACATTTAGCAACTATATCTCCTACATCAGAAACTGAAATAAGATCTTCAAAAGTAGCTTGTTTTAATCCATCAATAGATTTAAATTTTTCTACTAAATCTTTAGCAGTTTTAACACCTACATTTGGTATACCTAATGCATATATAAATCTATATAATTCTGGAGTCTTACTTTTTTCTACAGCATCTAATAAGTTTTGTGCCTTTTTATCACCAAACCTTTCAAGGTTTAAAAGTTCTTCTTTTTTAAGTTTATATAAATCTGCTATTGATCTTATATCAAGCTCTTCAAATAGTTGTTCAGCAGTCTTTTCTGAAAATCCAGCAATATTCATAGCTTCTCTTGATGCAAAGTGAACTATGCTTTTTACCATTTGCGGCTTACAAGATAATGTATTTTCACAGAAGTAATATGCTCTATCTAAAACTAGATGACTTCCACAAGATGGACATACCTTTGGTACATTAATTTCTTTTGATCCTTCTATAGTTGATTCTACTACACCCATTATTTCTGGTATAACATCATTAGATCTACGTACAAATACATCTGCACCAATTCTTACACCTTTTCTTCTAATATCATCTATATTATTTAATGTTGCTCTTCTAACAGTAACTCCAGCAAGTTCTACTGGTTCTAATATAGCTGTAGGACCTACTCTTCCACTTCTTCCAACATTCCATTCAACATCTAAAAGCGTAGTTGTAGCTTCTTGTGCTTCAAACTTAAATGCTATTGCCCATTTAGGAAATTTAATTGTATAACCTAAAAGTTCTCTAGTCCTAATATCATCAATAGCTACGACTACTCCATCTATATCATAATTTAAGTCAAATCTCATTTCCTCTATTTCTTTAATATACATCTCAAGTTCTTCTAAAGTAGTGGCATATTTTATATATTCATCCATTGGAAGTCCTTTATCTTTTATAAACTCAAGCATTTCTTCATAATTCTTAAATGCAGTTCCCTCTTTATATCCTATATCATAGAAAAATGCTGAAAGTCCTCTTCTAGCAGTTTCTTTTACATTTAAATTTCTTAATGCCCCTGCAGCACCATTTCTTAAATTCTTTAATGGCGTTTCAGATATTGAATTATACTTATCAAAAGCTTCTTGAGTCATTATAGCCTCACCATGAACTTCAAAAGTTTCTCCTGCACTTGTCTTTAGAGGTATTTCTTTAATTGTCTTTACTTGAGCTGTAACATCTTCTCCTGTTTCACCAGTCCCTCTTGTAGCTGCAACCTCTAATATTCCTTCTTTATTATAAGTAAGGTTTATGCTAAGTCCATCAAACTTCTTTGTTACCACATATCTTAATGGAGGTAAATTTTCACCCTTAGCATTCATTTCATCTATAAATTTAATATTTTTATTGTGCCATTCCTTTATTTCATCCATACTTTGAGCTTTATCTAAACTCCAAAGTCTTGCTTTATGTGTGTATTTTTTAAATCCTTCTAAAACAATATCACCAACTCTTTGAGTTGGTGAATAAGGAAGTACGTACCCTGTTTCATTTTCTAATTCCTTAAGTTCGTCATACTTTAAGTCATATTCCTTATCAGTAACTGATGGCTTATCTAATGAATAATACTCATAAGCATATTTATTTAAAAGTTCTACTAATTCCTCTATACGAGATTTCTTATCCATACTTACCTCCAAATGTTCTTAATTATAATAATTCTAATTTTGCTATAGACTGCATAAGGTTTTTAATACCTTGACTATTAAATGCTATAGTAAGTTTTTTATCTCCATTAGCATCTGCTACTGCTACAACTGTTCCAAGTCCAAATATTTTATGCTTTACCTTTCTTCCAACAGTAATTTCTTCTAAAGCTTCTGTAGTATTACTATTTGATGAAGATGTAGATTTATTTGTAGCAAATCCTCTTGCACCATTAGATGAATATCCACTTCTTATACTATGTGGATTATTTCTCATATCTTTTCCAGCCATCATTGCTCTTGTTGCATCTATAGCACTTCTTTTTGTTTCCATAACAACATACTCTCTTAAACTTGGCTTTATTTCTGATATAAAGTCTGATTGTGGATATGAAACTGTCTTACCAAATACTCTTCTTACCTCTGCTGAAGTCATATATAGTATTTCTTTAGCTCTTGTTATACCAACATAGCAAAGTCTTCTTGATTCTTCCATTTCCGCATCACTATTAAATGAAGCAGAACCTGGGAATAATCCATTTTCCATTCCTACCATGAATACTACTGGGAATTCAAGTCCCTTAGCACTATGAACTGTCATAAGTACTACAGCACCATCATCATCATCTTCATCTTCCAGCTTATCTGTATCTTGCACTAATGAAACTTTTTCTAAATATGCAGAAAGGCTCTTATCTTCACTTGATTTTTCAAAATCAACAGCATCAGAAACAAGCTCTTTTAAGTTTTCAATTCTACTCTTATCCTCTATATCTTTAGAAGCTTCTAATTCTTTTAAGTACCCTGTCTTATTAAGTATTTCTTCTATTAAATGAGATACTGGTACTGTTTCACTAAGTATTGCAAATTCCTCCATAAGTGACATAAATCCTTCTATCCCAGTGCAATTTCTTGCAGTAAGTGTTGGTATAGTTCTTACTTCACTTAATCCATCCCAAAGACTTAATTCATAATTTTCTACAAAATCTAATACCTTACCTATTGTAGCATCACCAATTCCTCTTTTAGGTACATTTATAATTCTTCTTAAAGCAATACTATCTTCTGGATTTACAAGTACCTTTAAATAAGAAAGCATATCTTTTATTTCTTTTCTATCATAGAATCTAGTTCCGCCTACAATCTTATAAGCTATACCAGCTCTTCTTAAACTTTCTTCAAAAATACGTGATTGTGCATTTGTTCTGTAAAGAATAGCAAAATCCTTATTTTTTTTATCTTGCTCTCCCTTTATTTTAGATATCCTTGAAGCAACAAAACTTCCTTCATCAGAATCTGAATAGGCTCTGTAAACTTGTATTTTTTCACCTGCTTCCTGCTCAGTTCTTAATGCTTTACTTTTTCTATTAGCATTATTTAAAATAACCACATTTGCTGCATCTAATATATTTCCTTTAGATCTATAGTTTTGTTCAAGCTTAATAACTTTAGCATCTGGATAATCCTTTTCAAAACCTAAGATAATTCTTATATCAGAACCTCTCCATCCATATATACTTTGGTCATCATCACCTACAACACATATATTTCTGTGTTTTTCGGCTAATAATCTTACTAGCTCATATTGAACTGCATTTGTATCTTGATACTCATCAACCATTATGTATTGGAATTTTCTTTGATAAAACTCTAATGTTTCTACATCCTTTTTAAATAGTTCAACAGTCTTAGATATAAGATCATCAAAATCTAAAGCATTATTTTCCTTTAATCTTTTTTGATACATCTTATATACTTCTGCTATCTTCTTTTCTCTAAAATTTGATTCATGCTCTCTATAGTATGCATCTGGAGATATCATACTATCTTTAGCTCTACTTATTTTACCCATAATTTCTTGTTCAGAAATATCTTTATCATTAATTTGTAATGATTTAATACATTCTTTTAATAATGTTTTTTGATCTGAAGAATCATATATAGTAAAGTTCTTTTTATATCCTATCTTTTCAATTTCTCTTCTTAATATTCTTACACAAGTGGAGTGGAACGTTGATATCCACATATCTTCAGCCTTCTCACCAATTAAAGAAATAACTCTCTCCTTCATCTCTCTAGCTGCTTTATTTGTAAATGTTATGGCTAAAATTTTATAAGGGAATATATTTAAATCCTCAATCATATGTGCCATTCTATGTGTCAATACTCTTGTCTTACCTGAACCTGCTCCTGCTAAAATAAGTACTGGTCCGTCAACTGTTACAGCACCTTCATACTGTTCCTTATTTAATAATGCTTTTAAATCCAAAAAACATCCTCCTCTCCAAATTATATTGATATTATATCATAATAACCTACGTCTTATTATTATTGACATTTTATTGTATTAATATAAATACTTTTCAAACAAACGTTCTTTTTTAAACGACAAAAAACGCAACCCTTGGGGCTAGGCTGCGCTTCAACAAATAAGCAATAAATAAAAAGGGGGCTATTCATTCCTTTTATTTATCCTTGCAGTAACATTATATATAAGTCATTTTTAAAAAGCAAGACATTTTATATAATTTTTTTACATTTTTCCTAAAATATGAACCTTTATATAAAAATATTAAGCTTTATTTTCTAAAATCCTTTTAAAATGTCAATTTCTTCTTGAGTTAATTCTCTATATTCACCTTCTTCTAAATCATTATCTAAAGGTAAAGTCCCAAATTCAATTCTCTTTAAGTATGTAACTTTCTTTCCTACAGCTTCAAACATTCTCTTTACTTGATGGAATTTCCCTTCTTGTATTGTTAAAACAATTTCTGAGCCTTCTTCAGAAGCATTTTGTATCTCTAAAATAGCTTCCTTACATGTATATCCATCATCTAAAGTTATTCCCTTTTTAAACTTTTCAATATCCTCTTCTGTTACTTTTTTATCTATTTTAGCAAAATAAACTTTATCTACCTTCCACTTTGGAGATATTAATCTATGGTTTAAATCACCATCATTAGTAAGTAATAAAAGCCCAACTGTATCTTTATCTAACCTACCTACTGGGAAAGGTTCAAAAACCTGATGTTCAACTTCTAATAAATCAATAACTGTTTCATCTCTATTATCAAAAGTTGCTGAAACAACTCCTGCTGGCTTATTCATCATTAAATATATAAATTCTCTATAGAAAATTTCCTCGCCATTTATAACAATCTTATCTTTTTCTGGATCAACCTTCATAGCACTATCTTTTATAGTAACTCCATTAACTTGAACCATTCCATTTTTAACTATTTTCTTAAGATCCTTTCTTGTTCCATATCCTAAATTAGATAATATTTTGTCTATTCTTTCCAATTTATATCCACCTCACATTTTTTCTTTAGCTAATACTAGACTATTCTAATTTACCACACATGTAAAGTTTTATATTACTATTCAAAAAATTTCCTTATTACCATAAGCTGTTTATCATTATATGGTGGATACATAATTGTTGTATTAAATATACCACTTTTTTTAAGTACACTTTTTCTATGTGAAAATGTCTTAAAGCTTTCTTCTCCATGATATGCTCCTATACCTGAGTTTCCTACACCACCAAAAGGAAGATTGGAATTTGCTAAATGAAGTATTATATCATTTATCGATACTCCACCACATGATACTTCACTTAATACCTTTCTTTCAATCTTCTTATCATTTGTAAATAAATATAAAGCTAATGGCTTTGATTGTTTATTTATATCATTCACTACCTTATTTAAATCATTATAAGACATTATTGGAAGTATTGGTCCAAATATTTCTTCCCTCATACATGCTGAATTCCAGTCTTTTACTTCAATTATTGAAGGAGATATATACTTTTGTTCTTTATCATATTCTCCACCATATATAACATTTTCTTTATCCTCTTCTAATATATTACGTAGTCTATTAAAATTTCTATCATTAATTATACGCCCTAAAGATTCACTTTCTTTTACATTATCTCCATAAAAATCTCTAATAGCTCTTTTCATTTCTTCTATAAGTTTATCTTTTATCTCCTGATGAACAATTACATAATCAGGTGCTACACAAGTCTGACCTGCATTTACTGTTTTTCCCCATATTATCTTATCTGCTGTACTTTTAATATTAGCACTTTTATCAACTATAACAGGACTTTTACCACCTAACTCCAAAGTAACTGGCACAAGATTCTTTGCTGCTGCTTCCATAACAACTCTTCCTACCATAGGACTTCCTGTAAAGAATATATAATCAAATTTAGAATTTATAAGAGCTGTATTAGTTTCTATTCCACCTTCTACAGCACATATATAACCTTCTTCAAAAGCTTCTTTAATTATTTTCAATATTATTTTTGATACATTAGGAGACATTTCAGAAGGTTTAAGTACAGCACAATTACCTGAAGATATAGCTCCAATTAAAGGTTCCATAATAAGTTGAAATGGATAATTATATGGTCCTATTATTAATACTGTTCCATATGGTTCACTAATAATAAAACTTTTTGCTGGCATTAGAAAAATTGGTGTTCTTACCTTTTTTGGCTTAGCCCATTTTTTTAAATTTTTAATAGCTTCTTGTATACTGTTATATACAAATCCAACTTCTGTAGTATATGATTCAACTTTATTTTTTCTTAAATCCAAGTGTAAAGCTTCAAATATTTCATCTTCATATCTTTCTATACTGCTTTTAAGATTTCTTAGTGCTTTAAGTCTAAACTCTATATTCTTAGTAACTTGTGTATTAAAAAACTCATTATTTCTTTGAAGTATATTTTCAACATCATAACTATTTAAATCTTTTATACTCATATTTATCATCTTCTTTCATATATAAAAATTTATAAATATAATCATTATAAGCTTAAAACTAAAGAATATTCTATTAATGTATTGTCAATCCTTCAAATATATATTTATATTGTTAGATTTTACAATTAATGATATGATTGTTCATATGGGATTTTTTTATACATTTAATTTGTATCAATATTAAATTAATGTTTATAGGAGGATAAATTATGATATTTTATGGCCTTGAAAATGAAGAAAAAAAACAAGATATTTCTAATATAGCTATGGAAAAATTATTAAAGTCTAGAACTATAGTAATTTCAGGTGAAATCAATCAAGCTTTAGCTGAAAAGGTAACTACTCAATTATTAGTTCTTGAACAAATGAGTGATGAACCAATTAAAATATTTATTAATAGCCAAGGTGGACATGTTGAATCTGGTGATACTATTCATGATATGATTAAGTTTGTTAAGCCAAAGGTAATTGTTATAGGAACTGGCTGGGTAGCAAGTGCTGGAATTACTATTTATCTAGCAGCAGATAAGGAAAATAGATATTCTCTTCCTAATACAAGATATATGATTCATCAACCAATGGGTGGATTCCAAGGACAAGCAACAGATATAGGTATTGAAGCTGAGGAAATCTTAAGAGTACGTAAAAGAATAAATACTATTATCAGTGAAGCTACTGGTCAAGAATTTGAAAAAGTACAAGAAGATACTGATAGAAATTATTGGCTAAATTCTGAAGAAGCAGTGAACTATGGTATAGTAAATAAAATTATTTCAAATCATACTGAAATTGAATACTAATTTTAATAGACTTCAGTGAATACTGAAGTCTATTATCACATTATTCTTAATTTCTAAACTCATTATAGTAACCCAAAACTTTTGGTACATAGTTTTGTGTTTCTAATGGCATTTTATAAATTTCATATGCTGAAGTTACACCTCTATTTAGCATGGTTCCAGGTCCTGCATTATATGCCATAAGAGCCATTGATATATCTCCATCACAATAATCTAAATAATTTTTAAGAATAGTTACACCAGCTCTTATATTTTCATCTATGTTATATCCATTATTTATGCCTAAAGATTCTAAATTAAAATTCATAACCTGCATAAGACCTATTGCACCTGCACCTGATATTGCATTTGCATCAAAATTTGATTCTGCCTTTATAACAGCTAATACTAATGCTGGGTCAACACCATGCATTGTTGCATATTTATTTACCTTATCATATATTTCTGACATTTCAATGCTTTCACTATTAATATAAGAATAACTTTCGCTTATATCACTTGCCTCAGTTGTATTTATTATCCCTAAAGATGATAAATCACTTAAATTGTAAGTAAGACTTTGATTATTATATACCGGTATTTGATCTCCTACTCTAATTAATGGAAGCGAATCAAGGCTTACAGATGAATTAGTTGATACTACTTTATTTTCAAATTCTCCACTTGTTTCTGATGATTTATTGTTATTTTGCATCTTTTCAAGCATTGATTGGAATATTAATTCATACTCCATTCCATTTCCTAATCCTTTTTTCATTATCTGACTAGCTACCGTATATCCTATATACTGTTCAACAGATGATATATTCATAAATTATTCTCCTTTGTATACGTTCATTATTCTTCTACATTAAATTCAATTATATCGTAATCTTCATAATTAACTCTCTTATAAAAGCTCTTGCTTAATACTAATATTTTATATCTTCCACTGACAAATGGTATGAAACTATAATACTTCTTTTTACTATATTCTTGTATTAAAATCCAGTTTCCTTTATTCATCATATAAAATTCATAACAAATATCTTTTCCCCCTTGAGATTCTACTTCAAAGGTTATATCTTTACCTACTTTTATTTCGTCAGAAGATATTAAAACTTTAGTTCCACTCACAGGCATTACATCTTGAATATATACTGAAAAAGATTCTCTACTATCATACTCTTTAGTAGATTTAACATTTTTAGCAAATATATTAACATTATATTTACCAGAACATCTTGGCTTAAGCCTTAAAATCTTACTTTTAACATAGCCTGTATCCTCTACTTCTTGCCCATTAATTGAGGTAACAAATCTTACTAAAGAATTACTTGTGTTTTCCATTATTGCTTCTATATCTATAGTATCATTAACAAGATATATTTCCTTGCTATTTGATAAAACATATTTTATTTCTGCTGGAATAAAATCTTGCACATTAATAACTGTAGATATACTTGAATCATATTGTTTAGATGAATAAAAATCCTTTGCTTTAACTTCTATCTCATATTCACCACATTCATCAGGAATAAAATTTATCCAGTTACATTCATCATATTTAAACGTTTGTTTTAGTTTTCCATCTTTAAAAACCCTAAATTCATATAAAATTCTACTGCCCCCAGAAGCTTTGCACTTTATATTTACTTGCTTATTCTTAAGTACATATTTTCCTGCATCACATTTTAAATCTGTTATTCTAACAGGTCTTTCACCTCTTGCATTAATTGTATATGGAATCTTAGTTATGTCTTCATAATCTCCTTTATAAGACATATCCTTAACCTTTAAAGTTATTGTATATTCTCCCTCTTCATGAGGTGTCCATAAATAGCTACTACTTCTAATATATCCACTATCATCAGCTATTGGTCCCTCTATAATATATCTATAAAGAAGCTCCCTTCCTCCAACAACTCTTGTATTTAAATTTATTTGTATATTAGCCCTTTGTGGAGATGACATATCAGTATCAAATTTCTTTATCTTTACAGTTTCATATGGTTTTACATTATATAAAATCATTGCCCTATCATCATATTCTTTATTAGAAAGCATATCACGCACATGACATAAAAGCTTATAATCACCACTTTTAGTTTCTTTAAAAGCAACTGTTTTTTTAGAAGAAAACTCTTGAACACATACTATTTTCCCATTTGATAATATCTTTGAAAATTTATATAACAATGGTCTTTTAGTATCATAATTAGCTGACACTGTAAATACAAGTTCTTCTCCAACTATCATATTAGGAGAAAGTGTTTTAAAATCAGTTATTTCTATATCCGCTATATTTTTTACATCTAACTTTATAACAGTAAAATCGTCAACATTATTTGCTGAATCTACTTTTTTACATTCAATTAATATTTCCTTTTCTCCTATAGTATTAGCTGTAAAATTAAATACATTATCTGTTCCGTAATCTCTAAGTAGCTCCCAATCTATTTCTCCCTTAATCCAAAACCTATATAATAATAAATCTTCATCAGATATTACAGTAATATTCATCTTATCGCCAATATATAGCTTATTCTTTTTAAACTCAACATCCTTTATAAGCCTTACTTTATCATTTACTACTACATTTATTCTTTCAGAATAAGGCTTACTAGAATCTTTAGTTTCTCCTAAAACCATAATCATATATCTTCCAACACTCTTAGGAGTCCATATGCATTTCTGTTTTTCAGAATAATCCTGAATAGAGTTCCATACTCCATCATATCCTTCAATAAATTTATAATTTATTATATCTTCTAATTCAGATGAAACTGATATTTCAACTTCTTCATTTACAGATAAATCATTTTTTTTGTTTAATTCTATTAAAATATCCCCCATATAAATGTACCTCTCTCTAACAAGTCCCTCTTTTACATATTTTCCCTAAGGTAATTATACTGCAAATTTTTTAAAATTTCAGTTGAAATTTGTCTATAATGTATAAAAATTAATGGAGATACCTAAATAGGCATCTCCATGTATAATTTTTACTATTTTAATCTTGCTTCTAAATCAGCTTTTAATTCTTCATAACCTGGTTTTCCAAGTAAAGCAAACATATTTTTCTTATATGCTTCAACACCTGGTTGGTCAAATGGATTAACACCTAATAAGTATCCACTTATTCCACATGCTTTTTCAAAGAAGTAAACCATTTGTCCAAAGTAGTAAGCACTTAATTCTGGAATATTTAATACCATATTTGGAACTCCACCATCATTATGTGCTAATAAAGTTCCCTTAAATGCTTGTTTATTAACAAAATCTATTGTCTTTCCAGCTAAGAAGTTTAATCCATCAGCATCAACTTCTGCTTCTTCTATAACAATTTCTTTAAGTGGGTTTTCAACATTTAATACTGTTTCAAACATTATTCTTGTTCCATCTTGAATGAATTGTCCCATAGAGTGTAAATCAGTTGAGAAATCTACTGCTGCTGGGAAAATACCTTTTTGATCTTTTCCTTCTGATTCTCCATATAATTGCTTCCACCATTCATTGAAATAATGTAAAGCTGGTTCATAGTTAACTAATACTTCTATTTTCTTACCTTTGTTATATAAAGCATTTCTCATAGCTGCATATTGATAACATTCATTTTCCTTAATTGAAGGATTTGAGTATTTTTCTCTTGCATCTGCAGCACCTTGCATCATTTCATCTATATTAATTCCAGCTGCTGCAATTGGTAATAATCCTACTGCTGTTAATACTGAGAATCTTCCACCAACATTATCTGGAATAACAAAAGTTTCATAACCCATTGTATCTGCTAAATTCTTTAATGCTCCTCTTGCTTTATCAGTAGTAGCATATATTCTAGATTTAGCACCTTCAACACCATATTTCTTTTCCATATAGTCTTTAAATATTCTAAATGCTATAGCTGGCTCAGTAGTTGTTCCTGATTTTGAAATAACGTTAACAGATACGTCTTTTCCTTCAATTACTTCTAAAAGGTCAGCTAAATATGTTGAACTTATATTATTTCCAACAAAGAATACTTGTGGGTCTTTTCTCTTGCTATTATCTAATATATTGTGGAAATGATTTTTTAACATTTCAATTGCTGCTCTAGCACCTAAGTATGATCCTCCAATACCTATTACTATAAGTACATCTGAATCACTCTTAATTTTTTCTGCTGCATTCTTAATTCTTTCAAATTCATCTTTATCATAATTAACAGGTAAATCTAACCATCCTAAAAAGTCGTTTCCTGCTCCAGTTCCTTCATGAATTGTTTCATGCGCACACTTTACCATTGCTTCCATCTTTTCTATTTCAGAAAAATCTGCATATGGCATTACTTTTGATAAATCTAAACTTAAACCTTTATTCATATCTTTACCTCCATTGAACCGTGAAATCATCATCATGGTTAATTATAACATATTTTATTTGTTTGTATAAATTTTTAACAATAAAATCTTTATATATTTAACTTAACTCTTGAATTTTTATATCCAATTCTTCCATATATTGCTCAAAAGTTAAATTCCTTTCCATAATATATTCTGCAACTTCTTTATTTCCTATATATCTATAATGCCATGGCTCATATAAAAACCCTGTTATATCCTCTTTTCCATCTATATATCTAAGAATAAATCCATATTTATAACAATTGTTTTTCAGCCAAGCATAAGCTTCTGTAGAATCAAAATTATCATCCATTTCTTGATAATCTTCACTTAATATATCTAAAGCTAATCCTGTTTGATGCTCACTTTGCCCTGGTTTTGCTGTATATCTATCAGCTTCTTCCTGACCTTCATTAATAACTCTAGAATTATATAAATTTTCTTGAACAAAATAAGATCTATATCCTGATGCCCCTAAAAGAACTATACCTTCTTTTGCTGCTGCTTCAAACATTTCTTTTGCTGCATCAGCTGTAACTTTTGCAAGATTTCTAGTTTCTATATAACTAACAAAATCTATTTCACTTAAAACTAAATCTTCAGGTATATAATCTGAATCTAATGTATTATCTTTATTAACTAATATCATTAATGGATCATTTTTTATTTTAAGCAATTGTTGTAATTGTTCATCATCATTTTCTTTATGTATTTCATTATTATCTATTTGTGTATTTTTTTCTAATATTATACTATCTGTATTTAATTCTTTAATAAAAATTTTATCTTTAC
>JAKSUK010000025.1 GCA_024409095.1 Clostridium sp. | reverse complement strand
ACCTTGATATATAAAGATTTTAAAATAAAAATAGTGTAAAAAACTTTACACTAACCTAGATGAAAGGGGGGGGCTTGGATGAAAAAATATTCAAGTGCAACTATTTGGATAATAGGTTTGTTGTTGTTTTTTGCAATAGCAACTTTTATGCTTGATGGAAGTAGTGTGTCAAATAGAATGGTATATAGTGATTTTCAACAAAAATGGATTAATAATGAGGTTGAAAGTATAAACGTAAATTCTGATAAGATGACTATAGAGGTAACTACACAAGATGAAAATAAGTATATGGTGTATGCACCAAGTTCTATGATTGAATTTTTAAATGAAAAATATCCTAAGGATAATATTAAGATAGAATATGTTGCACCATCTAATAGTAGTGTATGGGTAAGTTTACTTCCTACCATAATGATAATAGTATTATTTGTATTATTTATCTTTTTCTTTACACAACAATCACAAAGTGGAGGAAGTAGTGGAAGAGGAGTAATGAATTTTGGAAAAAGCAAGGCTAAGATGGTTATTCCTGATAATAAGAGGGTAACATTTGATGATGTAGCTGGAGCTGATGAAGAAAAAGCTGAATTAGAAGAGATTGTTGACTTTTTAAAGCAACCAGCACGATATGTAGAAATGGGAGCCAGAATTCCTAAAGGAGTTTTATTAGTTGGGCCTCCAGGTACTGGTAAGACACTTTTAGCAAAAGCAATAGCTGGAGAAGCAGGTGTTCCTTTCTTTAGTATTTCAGGATCAGATTTCGTTGAAATGTTTGTTGGTGTTGGTGCATCTAGAGTAAGGGATTTATTTGAGCAAGCTAAGAAAAATTCTCCATCATTAATATTTATTGATGAAATAGATGCAGTAGGAAGACAAAGAGGTGCTGGTCTTGGCGGTGGACATGATGAAAGAGAGCAGACATTAAATCAATTGCTAGTAGAAATGGATGGTTTTGGAGCTAATGAAGGTATTATAATGATAGCGGCTACTAATAGACCTGATATATTAGATCCAGCACTTTTAAGACCAGGAAGATTTGATAGACAAATAATGGTTGGTAGACCTGATAGAAGAGGTAGAGAAGCAGTATTAGAAGTTCATACAAAGAAAAAGCCGTTAGATAGTAATGTTAGTTTAGAAGTTTTAGCAAAGAGGACTCCAGGATTTAGTGGAGCAGATTTAGAAAATTTAGCTAATGAAGCTGCTCTTTTAGCTGTTAGAAAAGATAAAAAGAAGATAGGAATGGATGAATTTGAAGAAGCAATAACTAGAGTAATAGCAGGTCCAGAAAAGAAAAGTAAAACAATAAGTGAACATGATAGAAAGCTTACTGCTTATCATGAAGCTGGGCATGCTGTAGTAATGAAATGCTTAAAAAATTCAGATCCTGTACATGAAATAAGTATAATTCCAAGAGGTATGGCTGGTGGATATACAATGCATCTTCCAACTGAAGATAGAGCATATACATCAAAAGAAAAGCTATTAGATGAAATGGTTGGACTTTTAGGTGGGCGTGTAGCTGAAAAGTTAATTTTAGGAGATATAAGTACAGGTGCTAAGAACGATATTGATAGAGCAAGTTCTATTGCTAGATCAATGATTATGGAATATGGTATGAGCGATAATATAGGAACTATATCATATGGTAGCGATAATAATGAAGTATTTTTAGGAAGAGATTTAGGAAGAGGTAGAAACTTCAGCGAAGAGGTAGCAGCATTAATAGATAAAGAAATTAAAAGTTTAATTAGTAATGCTTATAATAAAGCTGAAGAATTATTAAAGGAAAATGTTAATAAACTACATGCAGTAGCTAGTAGCTTATTAGAAAAAGAAAAAATTGATGGCAAGGAATTTGAAAGAATTTTTGATGCCAACTAAAAAATAATTGGCTGTATCAAGAAATATTTTGATACAGCCAATTATTTTTATTAAAAGTACATATATTATATATGTAAACACGAAAAATAATTGATAAAAACAAAATAATGTTCGACATGAGGTTTCAAATATATTTTTTAAGTGATATAATTAATTATAAAATTAATTAGTTTTGGAGGTACAGAAAATGAAAAGTGATATACAGATAGCTCAAGAAGCTAATATGAAAAATATAAGAGAAATTGCAGCAGAATTAAACTTAAGTGAAGATGAAATTGACCAATATGGTAAATATAAATGTAAAATATCTTTAGATGTATTAGAAAGAAACAAGGATAATAAAAAAGGAAAGCTAGTACTTGTAACAGCTATTAATCCAACACCAGCAGGAGAAGGAAAATCTACAGTAACTATTGGGCTTGGACAGGCGTTAAATAAAAGAAATAAAAAAGCAATAGTAGCATTAAGAGAGCCATCTTTAGGGCCAGTTTTCGGAATGAAAGGTGGAGCAGCTGGTGGTGGATATTCACAAGTAGTTCCTATGGAAGATATAAATCTTCATTTTACAGGAGATATGCATGCTATAACAACAGCTAATAATCTTTTATGTGCAGCTATAGATAATCATATACATCATGGTAACTCTTTAAGAATAGATGCAAGAAGGATAATATTTAAAAGAGTTATGGATATGAATGATAGAGCTTTAAGAAACATAGTAGTAGGAATGGGCGGAAAAATAAATGGATTCCTAAGAGAAGATGGCTTTATGATAACTGTAGCTTCAGAAATAATGGCAATTCTTTGTTTAGCTACAAATCTTCAAGATTTAAAAGAAAGAATAGGCAATATAATGGTTGCTTATGATTTAGATGGCAATCCAATTTATGCAAAGCAATTAGAAGTTCAAGGAGCTATGGCATTATTAATGAAGGAAGCCATTAAACCAAACTTAGTACAGACTTTAGAAAATACTCCAGCAATAATACATGGAGGACCTTTTGCTAACATAGCTCATGGGTGTAACTCTATAATAGCAACAAAAATGGCTATGGCTTTAGGAGATGTAGTTATTACAGAAGCAGGATTTGGAGCAGATTTAGGTGCTGAAAAATTCTTAGATATAAAATGTAGATATGGTGATTTAAAACCAGAATGTATTGTTATAGTAGCTACAATAAGAGCATTAAAGCATCATGGTGGAGTGGCTAAAGCTGACTTAAATGAAGAAAATGTTGAAGCACTTAAAAAAGGTGTAGTAAATTTAGAAAAGCAAATTGAAAATATGCAAAAATATAATGTACCAGTTGTTGTTGCAATAAATAAATTTGTTAGTGATAGTGATGATGAAATTAGATTTATTGAAGAGTTCTGCAATGAAAAAGGAGTAAAAGTAGCATTATGTAATGTTTGGGAAAAAGGTGGAGAAGGTGGATTAGAATTAGCAGATATAGTTACTGATATTTTAGAAAATAATTCTTCTGACTTTAAGATATTATATGATGAAAAAGATTCAATAAGAGAAAAAATTGAAACTATTGCTAGAGAAATATATGGAGCAAAAGGTGTAAATTACACTACAGCAGCATGTAAGCAAATAGCAGAATTAGAAAAGTTCAATCTTGATAAGCTACCTATATGTATGGCTAAAACACAATATTCATTATCAGATAATCCAGCTCTTCTTGGAAGACCACAAGGATTTGAGATAACAGTTAAAGAAGTAAGAGTATCAAATGGTGCTGGATTTATAGTAGCACTTACTGGTGATATAATGACAATGCCAGGATTACCAAAGGTTCCAGCTGCTAATAAAATAGATATTTTACAAAATGATGAAATAATAGGTTTATTCTAAAATTTTACAAATATAATACTTGACAAATGATACGTAATTGTTAAAATTAGAGTGTTAATTTAAATTGTTACGTAATATTTGATAATAAAGGCAGCTTAAAGGCTGCTTTAATTATATAAAGGTGGTGCTTTTATGATTTTATTGGTGGATGTTGGAAACACTAATATAGTTATAGGTGTATATAAAGAAAATGAATGTATAGTTAGTTGGAGAATCAGCACTGATACGAAAAAAACTTCAGATGAATATTCAATTCAAGTTATGCAATTACTTAATCAATATGATTTAAATCCTAAGGAAGTTAAAGGTATAATAATATCTTCAGTTGTACCAAATATAATGCATTCTCTAGAAAATATGGTTAGAAAAAGTTTTAATATAGAGCCTATAGTTGTAGGACCAGATGTTAAAACAGGTATAAATGTTAGATATGATAATCCTAAAGAAGTTGGTGCAGATAGAATAGTAAATTCTGTAGCAGCTCATGATATTTATAAGAGAGATTTAATAATATTAGATTTTGGAACTGCTACAACTTATTGTGCAGTGACAAAAGAAGGTGACTATTTAGGTGGATGTATATCTCCAGGAATTAAAATTGCATCAGATGCATTATTTGAAAGAGCAGCTAAACTACCAAGAATAGAATTAGAAGTACCAGAGAGTGTTATTTGCAAGAATACTATAACAAGTATGCAAGCGGGAATATTATATGGCTATATAGGGCAGGTTGAATATATAGTAAGAAGAATGAAAAGAGAAATGAATGAACTTGGAATAGATAATCCATATGTAATTGCTACAGGTGGATTGGCTAATTTAATAGCAAAAGAAACAGATATTATAGATAAAGTAGATTCAAGTTTAACTTTAGAGGGGTTAAGAATTATATACGAAAAAAATAAGGAGTAAAACAAATGAAAATAGGAAACCTTAATTTTGAAAATGGAGTTTTCTTAGCGCCTATGGCAGGTGTAACAGACATTTCTTTTAGAGGACTATGTAAGGAAATGGGCTGTGAACTTGTATATACTGAAATGGTAAGTGCTAAAGCACTATACTATGGAAGTGAAAATACTCAAAGTTTACTAAGAATAGCAGAAGAGGAAATGCCAGTAGCAGCACAAATTTTTGGTAATGACCCTAAGATAATGGCTGAAATGGTAGAAAGACATTTTAATCCAAGAGAAGATATATGTATTTTAGATATAAATATGGGATGCCCTGCTAATAAAATAACTAAAAATGGTGAAGGTTCAGCATTATTAAAGGATCCAAAATTAGCTGGAAATATAGTTGAAGCTATAAAAAAAGTTTCTACTAAGCCAGTTACTGTTAAGTTTAGAAAAGGATTTGATAATGAAAATATAAATGCTGTTGAATTTGCTAAAGTTATGGAGTCAGCAGGAGCTGATGCTATTGCAGTACATGGAAGAACTAAACAGCAAATGTACGAAGGTAAAGCAGATTGGGATATAATTGCTAAAGTAAAGCAAAGCGTAAATATTCCTGTAATAGGAAATGGCGATGTTTTTACAGCAGAAGATGCGCTTAGAAGAAAAAAAGAAACAAATGTAGATGGAATTATGATTGCTAGAGGAAGCATGGGAAATCCATGGATTTTTAAACAGATAGATAATCTGTATAAAGGAAAAGAACCTTTAATTATAACTCCTGAAGAAAAGATAAAAATGTGTATGAGACACTACGAGTTAGCTCTTAAATATGATGGAGAGCATAAGGCTGTAAGAGAAATGAGAAAACATTCATCATGGTATATAAAGGGATTACATAATAGTAGTGAAATAAGAAATATGATAAATACTATAAATGATAGTGCTAAAGTAATGGAAATATTAGAGGAATATAGAGAAAGTTTAAGAAATATAGAAATTATATAATAATTTGTATATAATTATATAGCAAAATCCATTACAATGAATATAAATTAAAGTATCAAGTAATTATGAAAGCAAATTATAGGTTTGTTGACATATTAAATACGCTGATTTATAATATTTAAAATGATTTCAAGAATAATAATCTATTAAAATAGAGATCAGTAAAGTGAATGTTCGAAGGGGAGAAAGATATGAGCCAAACAAAACAATTCATAATGACTTATGAAGGTGTAAAAAAACTTGAAGAAGAATTAGAATATTTAAAAACTGTAAAAAGAAAAGAAATTACTGAGAAAATCAAAGTAGCTTTAGGATATGGAGATTTAAGTGAAAACTCTGAATATGATGAAGCTAAGAACGATCAAGCATTTACAGAAGGAAGAATTCTTCAATTAGAGAATATGTTAAAAAATGCTGTAGTTGTTGATGAAAGTGAATTACCTAATGATGTAGTATCAGTTGGTTCTATTGTTAAAGTTAAAGATTATGACTTTGACGAAGAAGTTGAATATTCAATTGTTGGTTCAGCAGAAGCAGATCCAATGAATTTTAAAATATCTAATGAATCACCAGTTGGAAGTGCTCTAGTAGGTAAAAAGGTTGGAGATATAGTTGAGGTTTCAGTACCAGACGGAATAAATAAGTTTGAAGTCTTAGGAATAAGAAGAGATTAATTGGAGGTATACTAATGTCAACTGAAGAAATGAATTTACAAGAGCTTGAGTCACAATTTAGTGAGCAAGAAGCTCTTAGAAGAGAAAAGTTAGTTAAATTACAAGAGGAAGGAAAAGATCCTTTTGATGTATATAAAGTAGAAAGAACTCATTCATCTATGCAAGTTAAAGATAACTTCGAAGAATTAGAAGGAAAAGAAGTAACTGTTGCTGGAAGAATAATGTCTAAAAGAGGGCAAGGTAAAGTTGTTTTCTCTGACATACATGATAGAGATGGAAAGATTCAACTTTTCATAAAAATTGATGAAGTTGGAGAAGAAGCTTTAAAGCAATATAAGACTAATGATTTAGGTGATTGGGTTACTGCTACAGGTGAAGTATTTAAAACTAAAACAGGTGAAGTATCTGTTAAAGTTAAAACTGTTGAATTAATCTGTAAATCATTAAAACCATTACCAGAAAAATGGCATGGATTAAAAGACCCAGATTTAAGATATAGACAAAGAGAAGTTGATATTATAACTAATCCAGAAGTTAAAGATACTTTTATAAAGAGAAGTCAAATAATAAGTGGAATAAGATCATTCTTAGATAATAGAGGATTCTTAGAAGTTGAAACACCAATGCTTGCAACTATAGCTGGTGGAGCATCTGCAAGACCATTTATTACTCATCACAATACTTTAGATTTAGATATGTTCTTAAGAATAGCTCCAGAATTATACTTAAAGAGATGTATTGTAGCTGGTTTTGAAAAAGTATATGAATTAGGAAGAACTTTCAGAAATGAAGGTATGTCAGTAAGACATAATCCTGAATTCACTATGATTGAATTATATCAAGCATTTGCTGATTACAATGATATGATGGAATTAACTGAAAACATGGTTGCAGAAGTATGCAAGAAGGTAAATGGAACTACTAAGGTTACTTATCAAGGAACAGAAATAGACTTTATGCCACCTTGGAGAAGAATAACTATGGTTGATGCTGTTAAAGAATATGCAGGCGTAGATTATAATGAGTTTAAATCTGATGCAGATGCACAAGCTGTTGCTAAGGAAAAACACTTAGAATTCCCTAAACCATTAAATACTGTAACTAAAGGTGAAGTATTAAATGCTTTATATGAAGAATTCTGTGAAGAACATATGATTCAACCAACATTTATTACTGATTATCCAGTAGAAATTTCTCCTTTAACAAAGAAGAAGAGAGGAAATGAATTATTTACTGAAAGATTTGAAGGATTCGTATTTGGTAGAGAATTATGTAATGCATATTCTGAATTAAATGATCCAATAGTTCAAAGAGAAAGATTTGCTCAACAAGAAAAAGAAAGAGAACTAGGTGATGATGAAGCATACATGATTGATGAAGAATTCATGGGTGCTTTAGAAACAGGTATGCCACCAACAGGAGGATTAGGAATAGGTATTGATAGATTAATAATGTTCTTAACTGATTCAGCATCAATAAGAGATGTTATACTATTCCCAACAATGAAACCATTAAACAATAATTAGTATTTTAAACGCTGTAAATTAAATTTGCAGCGTTTTTTGTAATTTATAAGTGAATTATAAGGTTAAAAGCAAAATTTTTAAAAAAATTTGAAAAAAATAAAAAAAAGGGTTGCATTTTTAAAAGTTGATGTATATAATATTACTTGTGGTAACGTTCCGCGATAGCTCAATGGTGGAGCACTCGGCTGTTAACCGATAGGTTGGAGGTTCGAGCCCTCTTCGCGGAGCCACTTTTAAAATTAAAAAACCACATAATATTCCGCGATAGCTCAATGGTGGAGCACTCGGCTGTTAACCGATAGGCTGGAGGTTCGAGTCCTCTTCGCGGAGCCAATTTAAAATTAAAAAAGTATAACATTCCGCGATAGCTCAATGGTGGAGCACTCGGCTGTTAACCGATAGGTTGGAGGTTCGAGCCCTCTTCGCGGAGCCACTTTTTTATTAAAGAGTTTTATATGAACAGATGATGTCTGTTGATATAAAACTCTTTTTTCATTATTCGATAAATTTTTTGATGATACTTGACATATAAGTGGCATTTGATAAAATTAATGTATAATTTAATATATGCAATGAAAAAGAAGAGTAATTTCAATAAATTCTTTTAGAGAGATGATGGCTGGTGAAAATCATTAGAATATTGAAAGGAAAGGAACTTTTGAGCATAATATGTGAAAGTTGGGCTTATGCCAAGAAGGGTGGAACCGCGGAATGATAATTTCGTCCCTTTATGGTATTAAGGCTTTTTTTATTATATAAAATTATTTGGAGGTATGAAAAATGGCAGTAGAAAAAACTATGGATAAAATAGTAGCTCTATGTAAAAGTAGAGGATTTGTATTCCCAGGATCAGATATATATGGAGGATTAGCAAACTCATGGGATTACGGCCCATTAGGTGTAGAATTCAAAAACAATGTAAAAAAAGCATGGTGGAAAAAATTTGTGCAAGAAAGCCCTTATAATGTAGGAGTTGATTGTGCAATATTAATGAATCCACAAGTTTGGGTTGCATCAGGACATGTTGGAGGATTCTCAGATCCATTAATGGATTGTAAAGAATGTAAGGCTAGATTTAGAGCTGATAAGTTAGTTGAAGACCATATGACTGAAAATGGTGCAGAAGTTGCTTCAGCAGATGGATGGACAAATGAACAATTAATGGATTACATAACTAAGAACAACATAGTGTGTCCTAAGTGTGGTAAATTAAACTACACTGAAATAAGAAAGTTCAACTTAATGTTTAAAACTTTCCAAGGTATAACTGAAGACTCTTCAAGTGAAATATTCTTAAGACCAGAAACAGCTCAAGGTATATTTGTAAACTTTAAAAACGTTCAAAGATCTTCAAGAAAGAAAGTTCCATTTGGTATAGCTCAAATAGGTAAATCTTTCAGAAATGAAATTACTCCAGGTAACTTTACTTTTAGAACTAGAGAATTTGAACAAATGGAATTAGAATTCTTCTGTAAGCCAGGAACTGATTTAGAATGGTTTGAATTCTGGAAAGATTATTGCTGGAATTTCTTAATGAATTTAGGTGTTAATAAAGAAAACTTAAGAGTAAGAGATCACGGACAAGAAGAATTATCATTCTATTCAAATGCTACATCTGATATAGAATATTTATTCCCATTTGGATGGGGAGAATTATGGGGAATAGCAGATAGAACTGACTATGACTTAAATAAACATGCTGAACATTCAGGAACAGATATGACATACATGGACCCTACTACAAATGAAAAGTATGTACCATATGTTATAGAACCATCATTAGGAGCTGATAGAGTTACTTTAGCATTCTTAGTAGATGCATATGATGAAGAAGAATTAGAAGGTGGAGATGTTAGAACAGTACTTCACTTACATCCAGCTTTAGCACCATATAAGGCTGCTGTATTACCATTATCTAAAAAGCTTTCAGAAAAAGCTGATGAAGTTTACTCATTATTAGCTAAGAACTTTAATATAGAATATGATGAAACAGGAAGTATAGGTAAGAGATACAGAAGACAAGATGAAATTGGTACTCCATTCTGTATTACTGTTGATTTTGAAACAGAAAATGATGGATGTGTTACTATAAGACATAGAGATAGCATGACTCAAGAAAGAGTTAAAATAGAAGAATTAAATGATTTTATAGCTAAGAGTTTAGAATTTTAGTTTAAGATAGAAAGAGGCTTTAAGCTTCTTTCTTTTTTATATCAAGCTATATGTAAATTAGTGGAAATAATTATGGAATATAATTTTCTATAATGTTATAATTATAATAAATTTTAAAAATGAAGCTATATTGAATAAAAAGAAAATTGGTATGGAGGAAAGATGAAAAAAGATTTTGGAGAATTTAAGGACTATATAAAAGGGAAAAAGGTAGCAGTAGTAGGTGTTGGAGTAAGCAATATACCTTTAATAAAATTCTTAGTAGAATTAGGGGCCTGTGTTACTGCATTCGATAAAAATACAGAAGAAAAATTAGGAAGTATAGTTGCTGAATTTAAAACGAAAGGCGTAAAATTCCAATTAGGTAAAGGATATTTAGATAAACTTACAGGATTTGATGTTGTATTTAAGACACCATCTATGAGAATAGATAATGAAGCACTTGTAAAAGCAAAAGAAGAAGGTGCATATATAACTTCAGAAATGGAGGAGTTTGTTAGATATTGCAAAGGTAAGATTTATGCAGTAACGGGTTCAGATGGAAAGACAACAACAACAACAATTATTTCAAAATTATTGGAAGAGCAAGGATATAAGACTTGGGTTGGAGGAAATATAGGAACTCCGTTATTTTCTAATATAGAGGAAATTGAAGAAGATCATATGGTAGTATTGGAACTTTCAAGCTTCCAGCTTATGACTATGCATCTTCCTATAGATGTATCAGTAGTAACTAACCTAACACCAAATCATTTAGATATGCATAAGGATATGGAAGAATACATCAATGCTAAGAAAAATATATTCCTATATCAAGAAGGTCATGGCATATTAGTATTAAATTGTGAAAATGAAATTACTAATAGCTTTAGAAATGAAGCAAAATGCAGAGTAAGAGATTTTTCATCAAGAGTAAGATTGGATTATGGAGCTTCATATGAAAATGGAGTATTATATTTAGATGGAAAAGAAATATGTAAAAAAGAAGATATAGTTATAAAAGGAATGCATAATGTTGAAAACTTCCTAGCTGCTTTTGAAGCTACAAGAGATGATGTAGAAAATTCAACAATGAAAAAAGTTGCAGAAACATTCCAAGGTGTAGAGCATAGATGTGAATTTGTAAGAGAATATAAGGGAGTAAAATATTACAATGATTCAATAGCATCAAGTCCTACAAGAACTTTAGCAGGATTGAAAGCTTTTGATAAACAAGTAATACTTATAGCAGGTGGATATGATAAGCATATACCATTTGATGTATTAGCTAAAGAAGGTTATCCTTGTATAAAATCATTAATTCTTTTAGGCACTACTAAAGATTCTATTAAAAAAGAGTTTGAAAAAGTAATAAGAGCTAAAAAACTTAATATGCCTATATATACAGTAAAGACATTAAGAGAAGCTGTAATTACAGCTAAAAGAATAGCTAAACAAGGAGATATAGTTACTTTATCTCCAGCATGTGCATCATTTGATATGTTCCCTAATTTTATGGTAAGAGGAAATAACTTCAAAGAAATAGTAAATAAGATAAAATAAAAGCAGACTTTGTCTGCTTTTATTCATATGCTTTAAAATGTATTTTATTTATATCTATACCTTGTTCAGAAAAAACTCCATGCTCTGTAAGATAATAATTGTTTATAGAGTTATTTATAAAAGGAGTTTTTCCTGTTACATTTAATTCATCATCAATAGAGAAAGAATAAAGATGATTTGAATTTTCTAAATTAATAAAATAAAATTTTTCATTATAATACTTTAAATTTGTACCATTTAATAAATCAATTCTATTACTTTTTTCTGATGATAAATCTAATGAATATAGATAATTATCTGTAGCATTTATATAAATTATATGATTTTTAAATGTTGCAAAACTATCTACTCCTGTGCTAGTAAGCTTTCTTCTTTCAGTACCATCTTTTTTTATTATATATAATGAAGAGTTATCATCTAAATTTTGATAAAGTATATATTCACCATTAACAATAAAAGAACCACATTTATCTGAAGATAAATGGATAGAAGTATTGTTTTTTGTATTATAGCAGTTAAGGGTATTACCAATAGATTTATTTAGATATATTATATCATTTTGCGAACTAGATATTTGAGTAAAACTATTAGAGGAAACTAAAGTAATTAAGTTTTTTTCATAATCTAATTTATATAAACTATAATTTTCTGATATATTTGTAAAATATATTATATTATCAATAGATGTCATAGATTCTACTGAATAATCATATATATCTTGTATATTTTTATCTTCAATATAATTTGCTGGTAATGATGAATTTGTTACTGAAAGTTTATTGTTATTATTACTGTCTGAAAAAAATAGCAATTGCCCTATAGAAATAAATTTACTATATGATGAGTCAGAAGTAATAAAATTTAAGTTTTGAGTATTTTTATTATAATTTATTGAATTAGATGGTAGTGTAACCTTAGTATTAGAATAAGAATTACTTTTAACAGTATCAGAATTATTTGAAGATGAAGAGTCTTTAGGTGTATCGTTAGATTTATTGCACCCCATTAGGAAAATACAACAAAATAAAGGTATTAAAATTAATTTTTTCAAAGTATAAAACCTCCTATATTTATATCTTTCATATATAAATATCTTCGTAATATTGAGTATTTAACTTTAAATAATAGATTATTATTGCAAAAGATTATAAAAACAAAGCAACACTGTACCAGGTGTATCATTATAAGAATTTATTAGAATATAAAAGAAAAATAAATTATATAAAGGATAAAGTGCTAAAAATAGATTTAAATAAGATAATATGTTATATTTAAAGTGTTAAGATAATAAACGTTGCAGGGAGCAAACGAGCTTCCTCGAAACAAGTGTTAACATGTAAAAATAAGTTCTAAAAAAGAATTTTAAAAAATATGTTGACAGATGAAAACAGAAATGTTATCATAAAAAAGCAGTCGAGAGACGCAACATGATCTTTGAAAATTAAACAGAATATAGTTAATATAAAACCAGCAATTCTTTTAAGTCTTATAAAGACTCA
>JAKSUK010000024.1 GCA_024409095.1 Clostridium sp. | reverse complement strand
AATTTAATAAGATATGGTGAGAAGAAATATGATGAAGAGTTTTTTGAATTAATGAAGACTGGGTATGAAGAAATGTCAGATATTAATTTAAAACTTTCAAGGGATATTGATTTCTCAAACGGAAATGTACAATATAAATTTGACGATATTTGCGAATATGAGAAATGGCTTTGCGGAGTGTGAGAATTTAAATGGCGACTATGGTAGTAAAAAGAGGGGATATTTTTTATGCAGATTTAAGTCCAGTTATAGGCTCAGAGCAAGGTGGAATTAGGCCAGTTATTATAATACAAAATGACATAGGAAATAAATATAGTCCTACTGTTATTATATCAGCAATAACTTCACAAATTAATAAGGCTAAACTACCAACTCATGTAGAGATTTCTTCAGTTGAATATGGATTAAATAGAGATTCAGTAGTGCTATTAGAACAAATAAGGACTCTTGATAAAAAGAGACTGAAAGAAAAGATTGGACATATGACAGATATTGATATGAAAAAAGTAGATAAAGCGTTGTTAATTAGCTTAAATTTAGATAAGTAGCAAGAAAAAATGATAGGAAAGCAGAGTGTATAGACTCTGCTTTTATTATATAAAAAATATCAAACTAAAAGTGATATACAATATAATTTTAAAAAATAAAAAGCATATACTAATAAAGGTAATAATGTATACAAAGAGCAATTCATATGATAATATAAAATTAAAACAAAGTTCACTTTATATGGCACATATCATTTATCATTTATTATGAATAATTAATAATTGATATATTAATAATTTATATATTAAGAATTATTTCAGGAGGATACATAATGGCAAAGAATTTAGATGAATTAAAATCAATATCTACAGAAATTAGAAAAGACATAGTTAAGATGCTTACAGAATCAGCATCTGGACATCCAGGAGGATCATTATCAGCAACTGATATTATGACTGTATTATTTTTTAAGGAAATGAATATAGATCCTAATAATGCAAAGGATCCAAATAGAGATAAATTTGTTTTATCAAAAGGTCATGCTGCTCCTGTACTTTATAGTACTTTAGCTAGAAGAGGATATTTTCCAGTTGAAGAATTATTAACTTTAAGAAAATTTAAGTCAAGATTACAAGGTCACCCAAGTATTCAATATTTACCAGGAATTGATATGTCAACAGGATCATTAGGTCAAGGGATTTCTGCAGCAGTAGGAATGGCTTTAGCTGGAAAGATAGACAAAAAGGATTATAGAGTTTATACAATATTAGGTGATGGAGAATTAGAAGAAGGTCAAGTATGGGAAGCTTCAATGTGTGCTGCACATTATAAATTAAATAACTTAACAGCTTTCATTGATTTTAATGGATTACAAATTGATGGAGATGTAACAAAGGTTATGAACCCTTGCCCAATAGATAAGAAATTTGAAGCTTTTGGTTGGAATGTTTTAGTTATTGATGGCCATAACTATGAAGAAATAATAGATGCTATAGAAAAAGCAAAAGAATGTAAAGATAAACCTACAGCAATAGTTTGTAACACAATAAAAGGAAAAGGTGTATCGTTTATGGAAAATCAAGCTGCATGGCATGGTACAGCACCTAGCAAAGAACAATGTGAAGCAGCATTAAAGGAATTAGGAGGGGAAAATTAATGAGTAATAAGATTGCAACAAGAGAAGCATACGGAAAAGCTTTAGCAGGATTAGCTAATGTTAATGAAAATATAGTAGTTTTAGATGCAGACCTTTCAAAGTCTACAAAGACTTCAGATTTTAAGGATGTATGCCCAGAAAGATTCTTTAATATGGGTATTGCAGAAGCAAATATGATGTCAGTGGCAGCAGGACTTTCTACTTGTGGAAAGATTCCTTTTGTAAGTACATTTGCTATGTTTGCAGCAGGTAGAGCATTTGAACAAATAAGAAATTCAATTTGTTATCCAGGATTAAATGTAAAGGTATGTGCTACTCATGCCGGTATAACAGTTGGAGAAGATGGTGCATCACATCAAACAGTAGAAGATTTAGCATTAATGAGAGCAATACCTAATATGGTTGTTATTTCACCATCTGATGCAGTAGAAACAAAAGCAGCTATAGAAGCAATAGCACAATATGATGGACCTTGCTATGTAAGATTAGGTAGATCAGCCGTTAATGTTATCAATGATGAAAATACATATAAATTTGAGCTTGGTAAAGGTGTTGTTTTAAATGAAGGTACAGATTTAACAATAGTGGCTACAGGAATAATGGTAGACGTTGCTTTAGAAGCTAAAAAAATCTTATCTTCAAAAGGAATTTCTGCAAGAGTTATCAATATTCATACTTTAAAACCAATTGATTCAGATATTTTAGTGAAGGCTGCTAAAGAAACTGGAGCAATTGTAACAGTTGAAGAACATAGTGTAATTGGTGGATTAGGTTCAGCTGTATCAGAAATTTTAAGTGAAGTTTGTCCAGTACCAGTAGTTAAGGTTGGTATTAATGATAAATTTGGTCAAAGTGGAAAACCAGATGAATTATTAGAGCATTATGGATTAACAGCTGAAAATGTTGTTGAAAAAGCTAAAAGAGCTATTGAATTAAAAAGATAATTATAAATCTTATTGATAGAGATGGCGAATCAAAATGAAATATTTTTGATTCACCATCTTTTTTATAATGCTTTATGATATAATTGTTTATTGGAATAATATTCAATATAAATGGCATAAAAAGAGGTAAAAGAGGAAACATAATTATAATAATTTAAATAACAGGAGTACATATATGAATAAAAGTAATTTAAAAGATTTTGTATTGATAACTTTTGGTGTGTTTCTTGTAGCAATATCGGTAGTATACTTTTATCAGCCAAATAATATTGCTGCAGGGGGATTAAGTGGTATATCAATAATAATTAATAATTTTGTTCCAGGAATACCTATAGGATTATTGGTCTTAATGATGGATTGTATTTTATATATAGTTGCTTTTCTTGTAATAGGAAGCAAATTTGGTGGAAAGAGCATTTATGCTAGTCTTACATTATCAGGGATAATGTGGATATTAGAGAAGGTATTTCCTTATGAAGCAACTAATGACCTTATGTTAGCAACTATTTTAGGAACAATAATTTCAGCATTAGGTTTAGCAATTGTATTTAATTGCAATGCGTCAACAGGTGGAACTGATATTTTAGCAAAGATATTACATAAGTTTTTCCATTTTAATATAGGAAAATCATTGTTTATAGTAGATTTTATAGTTACATTAGCAGGGGCAATGACTTTTGGATTACAAAAGGGGTTATATGCTGTATTAGCAGTAATAATAAGTGGATTTGCTATAGATAAGGCAATTGCAGGATTTAATATTTGTAATGAAGTTACAATAATAAGTAAAGAAAGTGAAAAAATAAGCAAATTTATTTTAAATGATTTATCAAGAGGTTGTACATTTATTGATGGCAAGGGAGGATTTAGTGAATCTAAGACAACTATACTTTATACAATTATAGGTAGAAGTGAATTTGTTAAGCTTAAGAGATATATAAGCGAAATAGATAAGAATGCTTTTATAACTGTTAGTGAAGTAGCTGAAGTTATGGGAGAAGGATTTAAGGAAATCAATGAAGAATAATAAGAAAAGTGGGGTGGTACAAATGAAAAAAGTAAAGGAATATGCGTTAACAACATTAGGAATAGTATTAACAGCAATTGCATTAGAGTATTTCTTCTTTCCAAATGATATAGCAGCTGGTGGAGTTTCAGGTATAGCTCTTGTAATTAATGCAGTTACAGGTTGGAATATAAGTATAATGGTATTCATATTAAATATTATTTTATTTATACTTGCTTTTATTATTTTAGGAAGAGGATTTGGGGCAAAAAGTATGTATGCCACTATAATGCTTTCTGTAGTAATGGAGATAATTGAAAAAGTATTTAATCCGACAATACTAACAGAAAATATGTTTTTAGCTAGTTTTTTTGGGTCAGCACTTTTAGCAATGGGAGCAGCAATAGTATTTAATCAAGGTGCATCAACAGGGGGAACTAGTATACTGGCAGCTATAATAAATAAGTTTACTTCTTTAGGTGTTGGTACAGCATTATTATTGAATGATTCTATTATATGCCTTTTAGCTATTAATGTTTTTGGTATGGATAAGGGGCTATTTGGATTCTTTAGTTTAATATTAATAGGAATTCTGATTGATAAATTTATTGATGGTTTTAATACATGTAAGCAGGTATTTATAATTACTGGTAAATCCGAAATGATAGTTAAATTTATCAATAAGGATATAGATAGAGGATGTACAGTGCTAAATGGAAAGGGTGGATATACTGATAGTGAAGTTAAGATTGTCTATACAGTTTTAAGCAACAATCAATTTATTACACTAAAGAACTTTATTAAGGAAAATAATCCAGAAGCATTTATTACAGTGAATGATTCTAAAGAAGTGTTAGGATTAGGATTTAATGATAATTACTAAAATTGAGTAAAGTTAAATAGTTAGCTACATTGTTGGTCTATATAATTTTATGTGATATAATCAATTTATAGTTTTGAAGAAAAGAAGGATAAGAGGTGTTTTAATGATAGAATTTAATAATGTATCTAAGATATATAACAACAATGTAAAAGCGTTATCAGATGTAAGTGTTAAAATAAATTCAGGTGACTTTGTATTCTTAGTTGGAGCTTCAGGATCAGGAAAATCAACTTTTATAAAAATGTTATTAAAAGAAATTGAACCTACAATGGGAAAAATAACTGTTGGAGATAAGGAGTTATCAAAAATAAAGAGAAGTCAAGTACCATATTATAGAAGAAATATAGGTGTAGTGTTTCAAGATTTCAGACTTATACCAACATTAAATGTTTATGAAAATGTTGCTTTTGCCATGAGAGTTGTGGAAGCGTCTCAAAAGGAAATAAGAAAAAGAGTACCAATGGTTTTATCTCTTGTTGGATTATCTCATAAATATAAAATGTTCCCTAATGAATTATCAGGGGGTGAACAACAAAGAGTTTCACTAGCTAGAGCTATAGTAAATAGCCCATCTGTACTTATTGCTGATGAACCTACAGGTAACTTAGATCCAGATACAGCTAAAGAAATTATGGAATTATTAGAAGATATAAATAAAACTGGAACAACAATAGTTATGGCTACTCATGCTAAAGACATAGTTGATAGTATGAAAAAGAGAGTTATAGCTATAGAAAAAGGATTTATAGTAAGAGATGATAGAAGGGGGATGTACGAAAATGAAAATTAATACAATAAGCTATTTTATAGTAGATGCCCTAAAAAGTATAAAGCGTAATATAACGGTTAGTTTTGCTGCAATGCTTACTGTATTAGTAACATTTTTTGTATTAGGTACATTTACTTTAGTAGGTTTAAATTTTAATAAGACAATAGAAGATGTGGCTGAGAAAATAGAAATAAAAGTTTACTTACAAGATGATATAAAGCTTGTAAATCAAAGAGAAATAGAAATTAAATTGTCGGAGCAAAAGGGCGTAAAGTCAGTTGTTTACGAATCAAAAGATGAAGCCTTTGCAAATCTTAAGAAGGATTTAGAAGGAAATAGCGGTATGCTTGAAGGATATAGCCTTGAAAACAATCCATTAGCAAGCTCATATATCGTTACTTTAGAAGATGCATCGTATGCAAGTGATGTAACTAAAGCAGTGGAAAATATGACAGGTGTTGAATCAATCAGCAATCAACAAGAGTTAATAGACAAAATAAGTAGAGTTGTTGATTTTGTACAAATATTAGGAATAGTATTATTCTTTGTATTTATTGGAGTATCAATATTCTTAATAATGAATACAATTAAGCTAGCTGTATATTCAAGAAGAAGAGAAGTTGGAATAATGAAATTTGTTGGAGCAACAGATTGGTTTATAAGATGGCCATTTGTTATTGAAGGTATGATAATAGGAGTAGTTGGTTCAGTACTTGCAACAGCAATGCTATACTTTATATATAGAGGAGCATTTGGATTTATAGCAAGTAACCTTTTAATAGCTAACTTAGTTCCAGTATCATTTATACTAACAAATTTATTAGGAGGTTTCCTATTAGGTGGAATATTAGTTGGAGCTATTGGAAGTATAGCTGCATTAAGAAAGTTCTTAGTTGTATAAAAATTAAATATTGATAAATTAATTAATAAGGAGCTGTATTATAACGGCTCCTTATTTTAGTTAAAAAAATGAAAAAATAAGCTTAACATTTATTTAAATTAATATTATTATTTAAGATATAGATATGAAAAGCACAAATCTATTGAAGATACATTGAAAGGAAGTAGAAAAATGGAGAATTATAATAGAGAGGAAAAAGAAGTTAAAAAATATAAATTTAAATATTTAAAAATTGCTGCTATAACTGTATTATTTGTTGGAACAGGAATTGGAATGTTTTATGGAGGTAATGTTGCAGCAACAAAAGGATTTATTTTAACTGGAGTTCCTGAAAAAGCTGTTGAAGACTTAGGAAAAATAAGTGATTCAAATAAATATAGTGATTTATTTGAACTTAGAAGTTTGCTTATGGCAAAATATGATGGTGATATAGATGATACTGTACTTTTAGAAGGTGCTATGAAAGGAATGGCATCTGCATTAGGTGATCCATATACTGTTTATATGAATTCAGAAGAGTATAAAAATTTCATAGAATCCAATAATAACTTCTATGGTATAGGAGCACAAATTGGTGTAAGAGATGAAAAAGTAGTAATAATAGCACCAATTGAAGGTTCACCAGCAGATAGAGCAGGAATAAAATCAGGAGATATAATTTTACAAGTTGATGATTATGAAGTTACTGATGCTAATAGTGAAGAAGTAGTATCAAGAGTTAGAGGTGAAGAAGGTGTTCCAGTAAAGCTTGTTGTAAGAAGAGGAGAAGAGACATTAGAGTTTGAGGTAGTAAGAGAACAAATTCAAAGTGAATCAGTAAAGGGTGAAATGATTGAAGGTAATATAGGATATATTCAAGTTACTACATTTAGTGATGAAGATGTAAGTATTAAATTTACTGAAAAGCTTAATGAATTAAAAGAAAGTGGAATGGAAAAATTAATATTAGACCTTAGAGGAAATCCAGGAGGATACTTAGATAAATGTGTTGAAATAGCATCTAACTTTATTCCAGAAGGTGAAATGATAACTTATACAATAGATAAATATGATAATAAACAAGTTTCTTTATCAAAAGGTGGAGATGCTATTGGTATGCCTTTAGTAGTATTAGTAGATAGAGGAAGTGCTAGTGCATCAGAAGTTGTGACTGGTGCCTTAAAGGATAATAATGTGGCAACAGTTGTAGGAACTACAACTTTTGGAAAAGGAATAGTGCAACAACTTATTCCGTTTGTAGAAAGTGATGGTGATACTGGAGCAATTAAAGTAACAACATCAAAGTATTATTGTCCTAATGGAGAAAATATTCATGGTAAAGGCATAGAACCAGATATTACAGTTGAATTAAGTGAAGAAGTGTTAAATCAAGATTATAGCAGAGATATTGATGCACAATTCCAAAAGGCATTGGAGGTAATAAGAGAAAAATAGTAACTTGGGAGGTTACGCATGGAACTGGTAATTTATAGTCTGAGAACTATAGCAAAAGCAATAATTGAACCAACCTATTTACTAGTGCTTATAGTATTTGGATTAATATTTTATTTAAAAAATAAGAAAACTTCAATAATACAGCAAATGACGATTGGAGAAGTTATTGACACTCCTTTGGAATTAACATTATCACAACTAGTCATAGGTATATTAGCAGGTACAATAGGAAGTGTTATATTAGCAATTTTAGGTATAAGCTTTGGCAATAATTCTGGGATAGAATTTATTTTTATAACATCGATACTTTTATTAATGATAAGACCTAAGCTTGCATGTTTTGCATATTCAGGAGCATTGCTTGGAGCTGTGAGTATTATATTAAATATATTATTAAATAGTGTTGGTATGAAATCATATATTAATGTAAATATACTTTCACTAAGTAGTTTTATAGCTGTTCTACATATGATTGAAGGAATAATTGTTATGGTAGATGGAAGCAGAGGTTCTATTCCGATATTTAGCAATAGGGACAATAAAATAATAGGTGGATTTTCATTTAATCGATATTGGGCTATGCCTATAGCTGTAATGATAATGATTAGTGGGGAATCTTCTGGAACAGGAATAATTTCAATACCAACTTACAGTTGGTGGCCTATTATTAAGGATTCAAATTTAATAACAATGTTAGCTACAGCATCTTTAATGTTTACATCTTTTTATGGAATAATAGGATATAGTTCTGTTACTTTTACAAAAAGAAAGAAGGAAAAAGTTTTAGGTGCAGGAATAGGAATATTATTATATGGATTATCATTACTTATTGTTTCGCAATTATGCAGTATTGGATTAATAGGAGAAATTTTAACACTAGTTTATATGCCATTAGCACATGAGTTATTAATTAAGCTTGAGCGAATGAAGGAAGAGCGTGGAGAATACTTATATGTAAGTGGTGATGATGGTATATCAATACTTGAAGTTGCACCTAATTCTATTGCTTTTGAAGCAGGAATTAGAAGAGGTGATAAGATTTTAGCTATAAATAATGAGCCTGTAAATTCAGAAGTAGATATTTTAAAAGCTGTTAAAGAAGCTACGACTATTTTACCTATTAAAATAAAAAGTAAATACGGGAAAATAAATGATTATATATTACAGCCAGGTAATAAAAGACTTGGAGTATTATTAGTTCCTCGTATGGTAAAAAGTGAAAGTAAAATTGATATAGATAGTGATGAATTTAAAAGAATATTAGAAGAATTAAAAAGTAAAAAGTAGTAATTGCTAATGCAATTACTACTTTTTATATTGAAATGTTACTAAACTGTACAAAATGTTAATAATAAGTAGAATAGAATTATAGTATTAATTATGATGGAGTTGATAATGAAATGAATAAATTTAAAATACATTCTAAATTTAAACCCATGGGGGATCAGCCTAAGGCAATTGATTTATTAGCAACTGGTATAGAAGAAGGGCAAGAGTTTCAAACATTATTAGGAGTTACTGGTTCAGGAAAGACATACACTATGGCAAATATTATAGAAAAGGTTCAAAAGCCAACAATAGTATTAGCACATAATAAAACATTAGCAGCTCAGTTATGTTCTGAATTTAAAGAATTTTTTCCAGATAATATAGTTGAATATTTTGTATCATATTATGATTACTATCAACCAGAAGCATATGTAGCTTCAACTGATACTTTTATTGAAAAAGATGCATCTATAAATGATGAAATAGATAAGCTAAGACATGCTGCTACATCTGCCTTATTAGAGAGAAGAGATGTAATAATAGTTGCATCTGTTTCTTGTATATATGGTTTAGGTAATCCTGATGAATATAAGAAGCTTACAATATCTTTAAGACCAGGAATGATAAAAGATAGAGATGAAATTATTAGGAAGCTAATAGAAATTCAGTACGAAAGAAATGATATAGATTTTTCTAGGGGAACTTTTAGAGTAAGAGGAGATTCCTTAGATATAGTTCCATCTTCATCTTCTAATAATGGTATTAGGGTAGAATTTTTTGGTGATGAAATTGAAAGAATAAGAGAATTTGATGTTTTAACAGGAAAGATTATTGGTGATAGAAAACATGTATCTATTTCTCCAGCATCTCACTTTGCAGCTTCACAGGATACAATAGATAAAGCAATAGATGTAATAGAGTATGAATTAGAGGAAAGACTAAAAGAACTTACATCTCAAGATAAACTTGTAGAAGCTCAAAGATTAAGACAAAGAACAAATTATGATATTGAAATGATTAAAGAAATGGGGTATTGTAGTGGTATAGAAAATTATTCCAGAATACTTGATGGTAGAGCAGCTGGTACCCCACCACAAACATTATTAGATTATTTTCCAAATGATTTTTTAATGTTTATAGATGAAAGTCATGTTACATTGCCACAAGTAAGAGCTATGTATGCTGGTGATAGATCAAGAAAAGAAAACCTTGTGGATTATGGATTTAGGCTTCCATCAGCATTTGATAACAGACCATTGCAATTTAAGGAGTTTGAGGAAAAAATAAATCAAGTAGTATTTGTTTCAGCAACACCAGGACAATATGAAATAGACCATTCAACTAATATAGCTGAACAGATAATACGTCCAACAGGGCTTGTAGATCCAGAAATAGAAATAAGACCTGTTACTGGTCAAATTGATGATTTATATAGTAGAATAGTAGAAACTACTGAAAAAGGATTTAGAACTCTAGTAACAACATTAACTAAGAAGATGGCAGAAGATTTGACTAAGTATCTTACTGAACTTGGTGTAAAGACAACATATATGCATTCAGATATAGATACTATTGAGAGAATGCAGATTATAAGAGATTTAAGGCTTGGAAAATATGATGTACTTGTAGGAATTAACCTTTTAAGAGAAGGGCTTGATATACCAGAAGTTGCTTTAGTAGCAATCTTAGATGCTGATAAGGAAGGATTTTTAAGGTCTGAAACTTCAATGATTCAAACTATTGGTAGAGCAGCTAGAAATGCTGAAAGTAAGGTAATTATGTATGCTGACACCATAACTGGTTCTATGGATAGGGCAATAAAAGAAACTGAAAGAAGAAGAAAGATTCAGATAGATTATAATAAAGAACATGGAATAGTGCCTAAAACTATTAAAAAAGATGTAAGAGATGTCATTGGAAGCATAATGGTTGCAGAAGAAACTGAAAGTTATGAAGCTGATAGCACTGGATTATCAGAAAAGGAAAAGGATAAATTAATAAAAGAATACACTGCTGAAATGAATGATGCAGCTAAGAATCTTCAATTTGAAAGAGCGGCAGAACTTAGAGATATGATTAAGAAACTTCAAGAATAAGTAGATATAATTTTTAATATAGATTATATATAGATATTTTAATAAAATATTTGTGAGAGGAAATTGTTATTTAGATGTTAGAAATAACAAATTTTTCAAAAAGCTATAGCAAAGCGAAAGATGTTGTTGAGGATGTAACCATAAAAGTTAGGAGTGGAGAAATATATGGCTTCATTGGACATAATGGAGCAGGAAAGACAACAACAATAAAATCTATAGTAGGTATACTTGATTTCAATGAAGGAGATATCTTAATTAATAATATGTCCATTAAGCATAAGGCTTTAGAATGTAAAAAGGTTATGGCATATATACCAGACAATCCTAATATATATGAAGCCTTGACAGGTATACAATATTTAAATTTCATTGGTGATATATATAAAGTAAGTAAGGAACAGAGAGAAAAACTTATAGGATTTTATGGAGATAGATTTGAACTTACACCTTATTTAGGAGATTTGATTTCTTCGTATTCTCATGGTATGAAACAAAAGCTTGTAGTTATTTCAGCTCTTATTCATAAACCAAAGCTTTTAGTATTAGATGAACCATTTGTTGGTTTAGACCCTAAAGCAGCTTATACATTAAAAGAGATAATGAAGGAAATATGTAATGAAGGTAGTTCAATATTCTTTTCAAGCCATGTTCTTGAAGTAGTTGAAAAGCTTTGTGATAAGATTGCAATAATAAAGAATGGTCATATTGTTGCACAGGGAAAAACAGCAGAAATAAAAGGTGATAGTTCATTAGAACATGTATTTATGGAGCTGATAGATAATGGATAATTTGGGTGTTTTATTAAAAATTGCTTTTTATAATATAATAGGAATAAATAGTTTATCTAAAAATATAAAAGAAGGAAAGGAAAAGAAAAAATTAATATTTACCTTCTTTATGATAGTTTTTGTTGGAGTTATTATTGCAACAATGTCTAGTATCTATAGTTATGGACTTGCGCAAGTTTTAAATCCTATTGGAGAACTTAAATTATTGTTGTTATTTGCTATACTGATAAGCTCTATATTAATAGTATTTACTTATATATATAAAGCACCAGATATATTATTTTCTTCTAAAGATTATGAACTATTAAGTTCTCTTCCAATAAAGAATAGTACTATATTATGTAGTAAACTTATGGAAATGATGATTATAAATTATGTTTATACAGCACTAATTATGATTCCAGTATCAATAGTTTATTTTATAACTAGTGGAAATAATAGTTGGACATTTTTCTTAGTTGCAATTATAGGATTAATATTTATACCAATGATTCCAGTTGTAATAGCATCAATTATAGCAATAATAATATATTATATATCATCAAAGTTTAGGCATAAAAATGTGATATCTATAATTATTGATTTAATAGCAACAATGTTAATATTATATGGATCTATAAAAATGAATAATATTATTGATTATTTTGTATATAATAGCACATCAATATCAAATGGAATTGGCAAGATATATCCACCAGCACAATATTTAGCGCAGGCAATGGTTAATTTTGATTTAGTATCATTATTTAAATTCATAATAGTTTCAGTTATTCCATTTGCTATATTTATTGGAGTATTTAGTAAGATTTTTAGTAATATAAATAAAATACTAGGTGAAAATTATAGAAAAGCAGACTATAAATTGAAGGATTTAAAAACAAGTAGTCAATTAGCAGCTTTAATTAAAGGAGAATTAAGATTATACTTTTCAATACGTATTTATGTTATGAATACAATTGTAGGTATAATAATAGTTTTAGCAGTTGCAGCTCTTTCATTGTTTAATGGTAAAGAATTTATTCAAGCAATTTTAGAGCAACCTAATATAAGTGAAATGTTCGATTTATCAAAATTAAGCACTCTAATTTCTTGTGGTACATTGATAATAACTGTATTTGGATTAGGTTTAGCATGTACTACTATTTCTAGCATATCTTTAGAGGGAGAAAATTTATGGATTAAGAAGAGTTTGCCAATAAGTGAAAATTATATATTTAAGGCTAAGATAATTAGTAATTTAATATTAACAATACCAACAGCTATTATAAGTAATATATTATTTTATATAGCACTAAAATTTGATTTTATATATCTAATTTTAAATATGGTAATAACAATATTATTTTCGATTTTAAGTGCCGTATTAGGAATTTTGATTAATATATATTTTCCAAAGCTGGATTGGTCAAACCCAACTGTAGTTGTTAAGCAAAGTGCAGCAGTATTTATTGGATTAATAGTTACCTTTGCAAGTATTGCTTTACCAATAGTGGCTTTCTTAGCATTAAAAATAGAAAATATATTTATGTTTTTAAACATTATATCAGTAATTTTATTATGTATGGTTTTAATATCTTGGAATATATTAATGACAAAGGGTATAAAACAATTTAATATGTTATAGTGCAAAACTTTTTAGGGGAGAGATGTATTAGGTATTATTATGGTGTTAGTATAAAGTAGTGGACACATTAAATCGAACTAAGTAAAATAATAT
>JAKSUK010000023.1 GCA_024409095.1 Clostridium sp. | reverse complement strand
TACTCTATATTAATTAATATTTATTATTGACAAATAATTATGTATTTTCATATAATATTTACATACAATTAAAGGCGGTAATATTTATGGAAAATATATCTTTAATATTTAAAGAAAAAAAGTTAAAGCTTACGCCTCAAAGATTAGCTGTATATCAATACTTAAAATCTACAAATCAACATCCTTCTGCTGAAACTATTTATAATAGTCTTCAAGAAACTTATCCTACTATGAGTCTTGCAACAGTATATAAATCACTTAAAACTCTAGTTGAAGTAAACTTAGTTCAAGAACTAAATGTAGGTGAAGGTAATTTTAGATATGATGCTAACTGTTTTGAGCATTGTCACATACAATGTATAAAATGTGGTAAGGTTGAAGATTTAATGAATCTTCCTATTCCAAATTTAAATTCTATAGTAGAAAATAATTCAGAATATAAGGTTAATTGGAATAAAATATTTTTCTATGGACTATGCAGTAAATGTCAGTAAGTTAAAACTTACCGACATTTTTTTATACTAATTTTTTGTATTATACATCTTTAAAAATCATATATTTTATAGAGGTGGTATAATGACAAAATTTATTATCTTAAAAAAGAAAACTTTATTTGCTACTATACTATTTGTTTTAGTAATTTTTATTTTGATTTTTTGTATATATGATGTTAAAAATATTTCTGCTTTTTTAAACGTTTCAAAACCTAACCATAGTTATTCTTATGACTTCAATGGAGATGGATTAAAAGACTCACTAACTATATCTGAAATTAATAACTATTATGAAATTAAAATTGAAACTTCAAACAAATATTATATTCTTAATTGTTCAAATATAAACTTTTTAACTATTTGTCCATATTATAATTTAAAAGTAAATATTTTAGATTTATCACGAGATAATATTCCTGAAATAATTCTTTCTAATTACTATGATAATATATGTGAATATTGCATATTCAAATGGAATGGAACTAGTTTTGAAAATATATTCTACTGTAATGATAATATACTAGGAGTATTAAATTCTAATAATTCCAGAACTCCATTTCTATCAAAGACTAATTTTTTAAATAGTAGCGATTTTTCATATTATTTTATAGATAATGATGCTATTAAAGAAGTTAATAATAATAGCAATAATATGTTCTCTTTAGATGAAGTGGAAAAATTTATTGATTTAATTGAATATCCTTATGAACCTTCTGAACTCCCTGATATATTTGCTTCAAATATATCTAGTGATGAACTCAAACTTTTTTGGAATTTAGATAAGAATAATTATGAATATAAGTTCCAAAGCGCTTATTTTTATGATAATGATTGGAATGATTCAGGGTTACCAACTTCTGTTTTATGGACTTTATCATTTAAAAAAACAAATCGCAATAATATAAACACTCCTCCTAAAGAGTTTCTTATTCATATTACTACTAATATAGATTATTTAAATCGTCATAAAATATCTTCTATTTTACTTTAATAAAAGGCCGCTATATTGCGGCCTAAAAGGGGGATGGGGGGGTTTTTAGCTTTAATGAAGAACTTTATCTTCATTTGCTATAGGAGAATACTTCTCCGGTACACTATTATTATTGCCTTTTAATTTTCTTTTATACACATTCTCTTTTAATCTTTAAATGCACCTTTAGCATATAATTCAATTATTTTATCTACGAATGGTACTCTTTCTACCGATACTATATTTCTAATAGATTTTAATAATTGCATGTTTTCATCATTTAAATCTACTTGAAAATTTCTATTACTCTTTGGTAAATCATCATTAAATATATCGATTTCATCATTTATTATATTTTCACCATTATCATTATTTATATTATCTGTTCTTCCTCCACCATTTCCCATTAAATTTTGAAGCATGCCTAGATTAAAATTATTAAAATCTACTCCATCTCTATTTATATTTTGAAGCATATTATTAATTTGGTTCATATCTATGTTTCCAAACATACTTAACAGTTGAGCTGGATTAATTCCAAAGGGTCCGTTGTATTGTGGTTGTTGCTGAGGTTGTGCCTGTCTTTGTTGTTGCATTTGTTTTCTTCTATTTTCACTAGTATTATCCCTTTTGTTTTTATGTCTTCTCTTTGACATTTTCCCCCTCCTATTATATTTCTATTAAATTATATGTATTTAGATAAAAAAAGTAGCATATTTTTATAATATTTTTGGAGGGTTAATAAACCCTCCATCCTCTACGCTAGCAGCAGCAATTGCTTTCACAACAACAATTTGAGTTGTTTACAGAACAACTTCCGTTGTTTCCGTTTCCACCAAAGAAGCTTCCACAACCTCCACATAGCAAGAATAATAAAATAATTAGATATGATGAACCACTACATAATAATCCTGATCCACAAGCTATTAATAAAAATATAATAGGTGCTACGCAACTATTAATTCCTGAAAATGGATTCCCGCAACATCCACCATTGTTGTTATTGTTATTATTGTAGTAACAATTTTGTGGACAACATGGCTGGCAGCAGCAACATTTATCTTTGTGATAATGTTTTTTTGACATCTCAACATCTCCTCCTTATTTTCTTTCTAGTAGCATCCGCCAACAAGGCCGTCTAGTCCATCACAAATTCCACAATTTCCAAATCCATAATTTCCTAGTCCGCAATTTCCAAATCCATTGCCTAATCCGCAGTTTCCAAATATTCCACCAAAACCACCATTGCATCTGCTACACAAGAATAAGATAACTAATAAGAATAACCATCCACTACAGCTTCCATTTCCATACCCATTATTTGAATTTCCTTGATAACAGCAACAGTCATTTGATTTACTATTGCAACAACAATTATTTCCTACATTATTTGTACCTTGATTAGTATAGAATAATATTAATAATATCCAAATCCACCAACCAAATCCGCAGTTTCCAATACCAGAGTTGCCTAATCCATAAGCATTGCCTAATCCACCTAAATTGCCACATCCGCAACCACAGCCACAGCTACTACCAACTGGTGAATAATCTGATGCTTGCATTTCACCAATGATATCGTTCATTTGCATAATTGATTCCTCCTATTGATTTAAATTTATAATTAAATTTATACTATATACTATTCTCTGATAAATAATTTGACACTATTTTATTCAATGCTTTATTTTCACACTATTTTTCTACAAAAAAAGAACTACCCAAAGGTAGTTCTCTATTCAGCTAAATCACCAAATAATATATCATTTAATTGTTCTGCACCCTTTTTATTTAAAGAAGAGAAGAAGCATAATGTATCATTTTCAGTTAAGTTTAATGTTTCTTTTATTATTTTTTTACTTTTTGCTAAAGCATTATTAGATAGTTTATCACTTTTAGTTGCAACTACTATTACATCATATCCATAATGTTTTATCCACTCATGCATAGTTATATCATCTGCTGTAGGCTTATGTCTTGAATCAACTAATAAAATAACTCTCTTTAGCTCTTCACGAGCTGTAAGATAAGTTTCAATTGTCTTTCCCCATGACTCCTGCTCTTTTTTTGATACCTTTGCATATCCATAACCCGGTAAGTCAACTAAATAAAAACCATCATTTATTAAAAAGAAGTTTATTAATCTTGTCTTTCCTGGTGTTTGTGATACTTTAGCTAACTTTCTTCTATTAGTTAAAGCATTTATTATTGAACTCTTTCCAACATTAGATCTTCCAACAAAAGCTACTTCATTAAGTCCAGTTTCTGGATATTGTTCTCTTCTAACTGCTGATGTTATAAATTCTGACTTATTAATTATCAATATTTTCAACTCCAATTAAAGCATTTTTTAATACATCTTCCACATTATCTGCAAAAATTAAATTTAATTTATTTTTTACACTGCTAGGAATCTCTATTATATCTTTTTCATTATCTTTAGGTAAAATTATTGTATCTATTCCTATTCTGTGAGCTGCTAAACACTTTTCTTTAACTCCTCCAATAGGAAGTACTTTTCCAGTTAAAGTTACTTCGCCAGTCATTGCTACAGTTCCTTTAACTTTTCTTTTAGATAGTGCTGATATTAAAGCTGTAACAATAGTTACACCTGCTGAAGGGCCATCTTTAGGAACTGCTCCTTCAGGTACATGTATATGAATATCATTATTCTTGTAGAAATCTTCATCGATATCATATTTTTTGCTATTAGCTCTTACATAACTATAAGCTGCTTTTGCAGATTCCTGCATTACATCTCCTAACTTTCCAGTAAGTTCTAGCTTTCCATTACCCTTCATCACTACAACTTCTACTGGAAGCGTATCTCCACCATATGCAGTCCATGCTAGCCCTTGAACAACTCCTATTGTATCTTTTCTATCTGATTTTTCAAATTCAAAATATTTATTTCCTAGATATTTTTGAAGATTATTTACAGTAATAGTTACTTTTTTCTTCTTTGTCTTAACCATTTCAGTTATTGATTTTCTTATAACCTTACTTATTTGACGCTCAAGACCTCTTACTCCTGATTCTCTAGTATAGCCATTTATAATTTCCCTTATAGCTCCTTCAGAAATCTTTATTGTTTCTATATCAGTATTATGTTCTTCTAAAGCTTTAGGAATTAAATGTTCCTTTGCTATATGATATTTTTCTTCATAAGTATATCCTGATACTTCTATTATTTCCATTCTATCAAGAAGCGGTCTAGGAATAGTTTCTAAAGTATTTGCTGTCGTAATAAATAAAGTATTAGATAAATCGAAATTTACTTCCATAAATGTATCTCTAAAAGTTTTATTTTGCTTAGGATCTAAAACTTCTAAAAGTGCATCTGCTGGATTCCCTTTATAATCTGAACTTAATTTATCAATTTCATCTAATAATATTAATGGATTATTTACTTTTGCTTCTTTTAATGCATAAATAATTCTTCCAGGAATAGCTCCAACATAAGTTCTTCTATGACCTCTTATTTCTGCTTCATCTCTTAATCCACCTAATGAAATTCTAGCAAATTTTCTATTTAATGAGTTAGCTACAGATTTAGCTATAGAACTCTTTCCAACACCAGGAGGACCTACTAAACAAAGAATTGGTCCATTTAGTGATTTAGTATATTGTTTTACTGCTAAATACTCTAGAATTCTTTCTTTTACTTTTTCTAAGCCATAATGCTCATCATCAAGAATTTTTTCTGCTTTTTCTATATCAAAAGCATCTTTGCTTGATTTATTCCAAGGTAATTCTATAATCCAATCTAAGTAATTTCTAATATTGTTTCCATCACTTGAATATGATGTTTTTAATCTAGATAATTCACGCTCAGCCTTTTCACGAACTTCTTTAGGCATTTTTGCCTTGCTTATTCTCTCAGCATAATTATCTATTTCATTTTTTTCATCATCTTCGCCAAGTTCTTCTTGAATTACTTTTAATTGCTCTCTTAGGAAATACTCTTTATTAGACTTATCTAATTTATTTTTCACTTTTTTTCCTATAATATTCTCTATCTTAACAATTTCTACTTCTTCTTTAATAAATACCAAAAGCTTTTCAATTCTCTCACTAACATTTATTGTTTCAAGTATGATTTGCTTTTTATCTTCATCTAATTGAATATATGCAGCTATCAAATCTGTGACTTTTCCTAATTCTTCTTCTTTAGTTATAACTTCTATAACTTTACTTTCGTCACCTTCTGTTACCCTAATATATTCTTTAAAAGCTTTAGATAGAAGATTTCTTAATGCTGAATCTTCATTTTCATCTTTTAAGCTAACTTCATCATTAATTTTTTCAACTACAACTTCCATAAACTTTTTATTATCTATTAAGTCAGTTATAGATGCTCTTTCAACACCTTCTACTAATACTCTTGTAACACCTTTTGGAAGTTTTAAAATCTGCTTTACCTTACAAATAGTCCCTATTGAATATATTTCGTTTCTATTTGGATCTTCAACTTCTGGATCTATTTGAGATACTAAAAATATCTTGCTATCCTTTAACATTGATTCTTCTAATGCTGAAATCGACTTTTCCCTACCGACATCAAAATGTATAATCATATTGGGAAAAATAGTAATTCCTCTTAGAGGAATAGCTGGTAAATTAATCGAATCCTTATTCATTTTCCCCCTCCATTCAATCCTTTTACAAATTATTTTATCTAACCTAATTAGTATACACATAAAATAACATTTTTTCAACTTTAGTTAAAATGCATTTGGTAGTTTGACTATTTCACTAGTATCTTTCTGCTGATAAGACATCTACAGATTCAATAGCATCTATTGAAGGCATAATTGCATTTTCTATAACCTCTTTTATATTTCTTACAGGAACTATGCTTATATTTTGATTCTTTAATAAACCTTCACTATAATTGTCAATAGGAATTAATACCTTTTCTGCTCCAGCTTTTGATGCTGCAATAATCTTAGCTATAATTCCTCCAACAGGTTTTACAGAGCCTAAAATACTTATTTCTCCAGTCATGGCTACCTTATTATTTATCACTTTTTTTGTAATTGCACTGTATATAGCTGTTGCTATTGTTATTCCTGCTGATGGACCATCTACAGGCATTCCCCCTGGTATACTTATATGAATATCATATTCATCACAATTTAAATTATATAAATTATTTAATACGGTAATTACATTTTCTATTGATGAATATGCTGTACTCTTACGAATCATTTTTCTATTATCACTTGAAATTTCTTCTTCTTCAATAATTCCTGATATCTTTAAGCTTCCTTTTCCTTTTTTATTTAATTTAGCTACGGCTTCTATTTCCATTAATATACCTATATTACTTCCATGTACGGCTAATCCATTTGCTATACCTATTTCTGCTTTATTTCTAACTTTCATTTGAACTATTTCATGATACTCTCCATTTTCAATAACCCATAATATATCTTCTTCACTTATATAATTACGCTTTTCATTTATTGCTACACCAGAACAAAGCTGTACTAAATTTATTACTTCTCTACCATTGTTGCAATGCCTACTAATAATATCAAGACATTTTTCAGATATATTTAAATTTATCTTGTTTATTGCATTTGATGCTATAGCTCTAATTTCATAACATTCTAAAGGCTTAAAAAATACTTCTACACAACGTGATCTAATAGCAGGTGGTATATCTTCTGGTGACCTAGTTGTAGCCCCTATAAGTCTAAAGTCTGCTGGAAGACCTTTTTCAAAAATTTCCTTTATATATACAGGCATATTAGGATCCTCAGAACTATAATATGAACTATCTAAAAATACTTTTCTATCTTCTAACACTTTTAGTAGCTTATTTAACTCTATTGGATGTAACTCCCCAATTTCATCAATAAAAAGTATTCCTCCATGAGCTTTTGTTACTGCTCCAGGCTTAGGTTGAGGAATACCTGCAACTCCCAAAAATCCTGCTCCTTGGTAAATAGGATCATGTACTGAACCTATAAGTGGATCTGCTATTCCCCTCTCATCAAATCTTAATGTTGTAGCATCCATTTCTACAAATTTTGCTTCTTTCTTAAAAGGTGAATTTTCCATACCCATTGCATATTCCAAAACTAAACGTGCTGCTGCTGTTTTCCCTACACCAGGAGGACCATATATAATTACATGCTGTGGATTTGGTCCACAAATAGCAGCTTTTAGAGCTTTTACTCCATCTACCTGCCCTATAATCTCATCAAAAGATGAAGGTCTACTTTTCTCTGTTAACGGTTCCGTCAATTTTACACTTCTTAATTTAAGTAACTTTTGCATTTCCTTTCTATTTTCTTTATCAATAACATTTACTTTACTATAATTATTTTTATTGTTATTGAACAGATAAATTATGAATAAAATCATCATCACTATTTGTAAAAAAATCAAAAACTCGCTCATATAAATAATACCCTCCATTTATACTTAATTATTAGTATTATTGACTTAAAACAATAAAAAAATCCAATATAAAGTTATTTTCACTTTATATTGAATCTTTAATTATTTATATATGGAAATTAAGCTGTTTCAGCACCTTTTTTCTTTTTTGCTTTTTTAACTTTCATAGCAGGTCTTGTTTCATTATCTGCTAATCTAAGTAATTCTGGTTGTTTCTTTTCTTTGATTACTTCTTCATTGATGATAACCTTATATACACTTTCATCTGAAGGAACCTCAAACATTACATCAACCAATATATCTTCTAATATAGCTCTTAAACCTCTAGCTCCAGTCTTTCTCTTAATTGCTTCATCAGCAACAGCCTTTAAAGCTTCTTCAGTAAACTCTAGTTCCACATTATCAATTTCAAAAAGCTTAGAATATTGCTTTATTAATGCATTCTTTGGCTCACTTAAAATATTAATTAATGCTTTTTGATCTAAAGATTCAAGAGAAACTATCATTGGTACTCTTCCAACAAATTCTGGAATAAGTCCAAATTTTAATAAATCTTCTGGCAATAAATCTTTTAATAAAGCTCCAACATCTTTCTTTTCTTTAGAATCTATATCAGCACCAAATCCCATTGAACTATTTCTTGTTCTCTTTTCGATTATTTTATCTATTCCATCAAAAGCCCCACCACAAATAAATAATATATTAGCAGTATTTATTTGGATAAATTCTTGATGTGGATGTTTTCTTCCTCCTTGAGGAGGTACTGATGCAACTGTTCCTTCTAATATTTTAAGTAAAGCTTGTTGAACACCTTCACCTGATACATCTCTTGTAATTGAAGGATTTTCAGACTTTCTAGCAACCTTATCTATTTCATCAATATAAATAATACCTTTTTCAGCTTTTTCAACATCATAATCAGCATTTTGTATAAGTTTTAAAAGAATGTTTTCAACATCTTCTCCAACATATCCTGCCTCTGTTAATGTTGTAGCATCAGCTATAGCAAATGGTACATTTAAAAATTTAGCTAATGTTTGTGCTAAAAGTGTTTTACCAGAACCTGTAGGTCCTAATAATAAAATATTACTCTTTTGTATTTCTATATCATCATCAACAACATTGCTCTTTATTCTTTTATAATGATTGTAAACAGCAACTGATAATGATTTTTTAGCTCTATCTTGACCAATAACATATTGATCTAAGTAATTTCTTATTTCAGATGGTTTTGGTAATGAAGTTGTATCTAATTCTACACTTTCTTCAAACTCATCTTGAATTATATCTGAGCATAGGTCTATACACTCATCACAGATATATACTCCTGGCCCTGCAATTAATCTTTTTACTTGGTCCTGACTTTTACCACAAAAAGAACATTTTAATTGCTTCTTATCTTCATACTTAGTCATAACCTCACCTCACTTCAGCTTTTTCAATCTATAATAAATTTACTATTTACCATGTCTTACTATTACTTCATCAACTATACCGTACTCTTTAGCTTCGTCAGCTTCCATAAAGTAATCTCTTTCAACATCTCTCTTTAATTTTTCAAGATCTTGATTAGTATTTTCACTTAATATTAAATTAAGTTTTTCTTTTATTTTTAATATTCTCTTAGCATGGATATCAATATCAGTTGCCTGACCTTTAAATCCTCCTAAAGGTTGATGTATCATTATTTCAGCATTTGGAAGTGCAAATCTTTTACCTTTAGCACCACAAGAAAGTAAAAATGCTCCCATAGATGCTGCCATTCCAATACAGATAGTGCTTACATCCGGCTTAACATATTGCATTGTATCATAAATAGCCATACCTGCAGTAATTGAACCACCTGGACTATTTATATATAAATATATATCCTTATCTGGATCTTCGCTTTCTAAAAATAATAATTGAGCAACGACTAAGTTAGCAGTATCATCATTTACTTCACCGCTCAACATAATAATTCTATCTTTTAACAGTCTTGAGAATATATCATATGATCTTTCTCCTCTTCCTGTTTGCTCCACAACCATTGGAACTAAACTCATTTTGCTCCCTCCTTTTCTCTGTTCACCCTTCTCTTAATAATATATCCAAAATAATAAAAGTAATGATAATTAAATTATATATAATTTACATTAATTTGTTAATCATATATTTTAAGAATTGCCAAAATTTCTTCTGGCAATTCTTTATTTCTTTTTATTAGTTGTTTTCTTTTAAGAAGTTTATAACTTTTGAAGTCATTACGTCAGCTAATAATGCTTCTCTTTGGTTTTGTAATAATAATTCAACCATTTTTTCATCATTAGCTCCATAAAGTTTTGCAACTTCTGATGCTTTTTCTTTTAATTCTTCATCAAGAACTTCCATTTTTTCAGCTTTTTGAAGAGCTTCTAAAACTAATTCAGTTTTAACTTTAGTTTCAGCATTTTCTTTCATGTATTCTCTCATTTTTTCTGCATCTGTTCCAGTGAATTGGAAGTATTGCTCTAAAGTTAATCCTTGATATTGTAATCTTTGCTCTAAGCTTTTAACCATTGTATCAATTTCTTGTTCAAGCATAACAGCTGGTATTTCCATCTTAGCGTTTTCAACTACAGTGCTTAATATAGCTTCTTCATATTCTCTTTCAGCTCTTGCAGTGTTTGCTTCTTCTAATTTTTTAGTAGTATCTTCTTTTAAAGCTTCTAAAGTTTCGAATTCTGAAACTTCTTTAACAAATTCATCATCTAATGCTGGTAATTCTTTTGCTTTAACTTCTTTAACTTTTACTTCAAACTTAGCTGGCTTTCCGTTTAATTCTTCTTTTCCATAGTTTTCTGGGAAAGTAACATTAACTTCTACTTTATCTCCAGCTTTAGCTCCTACTAATTGTTCTTCAAAGTTATCTATAAATGAACCTGAACCTATTTCTAATGAATAGTCATGACCTTCTCCACCTTCAAATGCAACTCCATCAATGAATCCTTTGAAATCTATAACAGCTATATTTCCATTTTCTATAGCTCCTTCTTTAACTTCAACTCTTGCATTTTTTTCTTGCATTTCTTTTAACTTAGCAGCAACTTCTTCTTCAGTTACTTCATAAGTTTTCTTTTCAACGTTTAACCCTTTATATTCTCCAAGTACTACTTCTGGGTAAACCGTTACTTCAGCAGTATATATTAAATCTTTTCCTTCTTCAGCTTGAACTACTTCAACTCTTGGGAAATCTACTGGTCTTACATTATTTTCTTTTAATACATTTGCATAACTTCCTTCTATTGCAAAGTTAACTGCATCTTCTAAAAGAACTTCTACTCCATAGTATTTCTTTACAACGTTCATTGGTACTTTACCTTTTCTGAATCCTGGCACATTGAATTTCTTAACATTCTTCTTATATGCTCTTGTTAAAGCTTCTTTAAATTTATCAGCTTCAACCTTTACTTCAAATTTAACAACATTAACGTCGATTTTTTCCATTTTAGCTTCCATTGTATATTCCTCCTACAATTAGTATCTCTTGTTACATAATACAACTTAGTCATTATAACATATCTAAGCTAATATTTTCAAATATTTGTTCAATAAAATTCCTATATCTAATATACCAACTCTCCATTTAAATTAATATATCTTACATTGCCGTCAATATTTACCTCTAGGCCTTTTTCTTGTATTTCTCCAAAAGTAATTTCTGTAGCTTTAGAAGCCCATACAGTAGAATGTATATTGCTATCTATATCTAAAATTGATATATACTTACTTAAATTATATCCAAAATACGGAATATTAGTAATATATGCAATCTTTTTTTCACCTATTTGTATAGGTGTATTATGCCATATATACCCCTGATATATATTTATTATATTATCTTTAATATATACATCTCCATCAGGACCTACATATTGTGCTAATGTTACATCTTTTATTTCTCCGCTAGGATATACTATGTTAATATTTTGATTTGGATCTAATACTACTGCATCTTTGCCATTGTTATATATATATATATAATAATTTTCAGGTAGTTCCTTAACAGATTCTATTAGTGTTTCTGAATTTTCTTCCTTAAGTTTAAAGCTTATAGGTGTATCTGAAATAGTAACATCTAAATATTTTTCTTCAGGTACTTCTTCTAAAACCGGTTCTTGTACTTCTGTATTTTCTTTAACTTCATCAATTTCTACTAATTCATCTGTAGCATTATTTTCTTTACCTTCGTCAACCCATGCTTGAAGTCTATCTTTTAATTTAGAAAAGTCATAATTAGCAACTTCTGTTAGCAATATGCCTGCAATACATATAGAAAGAATTCCAATAAATATTTTCTTTCTCTTTCTTTTCCTCATTATCTTTTCATAATCCTTACTAAATATGCTAGGCTTTTTCATAATACCTCCTCTAAATCATTACTTCTTAAATTCTAGTTTTGTGTTATTTTTACAACACCCACTTGAACAATTACATGTGTTGCATTTACCACTACTTTTACAACCGCCACATTTTAATATCCCTAATTCCCTTAGCTCTTCAATTGATAATTTAGCTTCATTTACATCATAATCTTCATATTCTGGTGTTTCTTTTAGAATTCCTTCTTTTTTTTCCATTTCCTCCTCCTGTTTTTTAATATTTCCCTATTTGTTCATACTATATACTTATTCAATATCTACTTCTAGTTTTATTTTCTCACTACTTTCAACTAACCACTTTCCTTCACCAAGTAAAAATTGGTCTTCTTTTTTTTCCTTTATAAAAGGTAATATTTTTTTTGCAACATTATAATTTATATCTACTAATATATTAGCTATATAATTTTCATTTTCATATTTAAACTCACTATTTGCAATTCTTAATTCTAAATCAGATATTGTATAGTTATTAGTAAAAATACTCGTTTTTTCATAAATTGAATTAAAAACTTTTTCTCTTGCACTTTCATTAACATTTTCTATCAAATCTAAATCTTTATTGTTTAAAGCATTAAATAAGCTATTATAAAATTCTCTTAATGTATTTTCAATTATTCCTATAAGTTTTTCATTAGCCATATTTATATCTATCTTTATAATATTATCTTCCTGTAATTTTACCTCTTGACTTTTGATAATTCCCCAAGGAAACTCTTTTACAAGATAAATACTTATTTCATTATTGCTTGGTATTGGTCCATATGACTTTATTTCACTCACAGTTTTTTTCGTATCTTTTCCATTAATATAAACTTCTGCATCACTAAAATTAGAATATATAGTAATATATTTTCCTGCTACTTCAATTTTCACATCTTCATTTGATATAAATTCCATATTCTTAGTTTCTGTAACATCACCGAAATCTGTTTTCAATTTGTAAGAAACTTCATATATTCCCGGTATTAAATGAAAAGGCTCTTCCTTCTTTACTTCTTTTCCATTTATATATATAATAGCTTCTTTTACATTTGAATCAATATTTATAATTATAGTGCTTAAATTTAAATAGAATTTTTCTCTAAAAAAGTTTTTTTTGCTTTCAATAGTAAAATTTCCACTTTTATTATTCTTTTTAAGATTACTAATTAATCGTTCAACATCTTCATCATTAAGTAAATAATAATCAATTAATGGTTTTAGTTCATTACTATTTGCTTTTACCCCATCTATCTTTATATTTTTTTCTGCCCAGTTTTCTTTTCCTTTTAATAAAGATATTTCAAGTTTATTAATTAATTCCTTCTTACTTACTGGCTTAATTATATTAAAAGCAATATATACTAAAGATAATATTAAGATAAAAATATATACTTTAAATCTTATTGTTTTCTTTTCTTCATTTATAAATATAGCTATTTTAGAAAAAAATTCTTTCATTTTACTATATTTCA
>JAKSUK010000022.1 GCA_024409095.1 Clostridium sp. | reverse complement strand
TTCTTATCACATATAAGCATCATATTGTATTTATCTTCATCTTTTCTGAGGTTTTGAGCATAAAAAGATATTTTACATATATCTCCCTTTGCTTCAATCTTTGCATATCCTGATAATGATTTATCATTTGCACTAACATATCCACGTTCATCTTCCTGCAAAATAATGAAGTTTCTATATAGTCTGCCACTACTAGCCATCCACTAAAACCTCCAAGTTAAAATAATTCCATATATTATATGCTTACTATAAAGAGATATGTTCTCAAATTGCTAGTTGATAGCATATAAAAAAATAAGACCAAGGCATTTCACCTTAGTCTTTTACTTATTTCATTTTGCTATATATAGCATCTGATAATGCTGCAAATTCTTCTATAGATAAAGTTTCCCCTCTTCTCTTAGGATCAACATTTGCTTCACTAAATGCTTCTTCTAATTTTTCTTTTGAAACTCCTATATTCTTAACACCATTCCACAATGTCTTTCTTCTCATATTAAATGCATTTCTAATAATATCGAAGAATAGTTTTTCATTTTTAACTTCTACTCTTGGTTTATCTAGCTTTTCTAATCTTATTACAATAGAATCAACCTTAGGTCTTGGTATAAAGCAAGCTGGAGGTACTTTTCTTACTATTTCAGTATTACAATAATATTGAACTAATAAAGATAATGCACCATAATCCTTATTACTTGGCTCTGCTGCCATTCTCTCTGCAACTTCCTTTTGAATCATTATAGTTAATGATTTGAAATTATACTTTTCCTTAAGAAGCTTTACTATTATAGGAGTTGTTACATAGTAAGGAAGATTAGCAACTAACTTAACACTTTGCTCATCACCTATTATCTCATTGAAATCAACTTTTAAAGCATCATTATGTATTAATGTAAAGTTTGGATTATCTCCTAACTCTTGAGTTAATATAGGAATTAAATCATTATCTAGTTCTATTGCAACAACTCTTTTAGCTGTATTTAATAATTGTGCTGTTAATGTTCCAACTCCTGGACCTATTTCAATAACTAAATCATCCTTGCATACTTCTGCTCCACTAACTATATCTCTTGGAACTGAATCATCAATTAAAAAGTTTTGACCTAAACTTTTTGAAAACTTAAAATTATACTTTTTTACTAATTCTGCTGTTTTTATATTCTTTATATCCATATTACTTTTCCTCTTCAATTTGTTTTTCTACTTTATTTATAGCCTTAATAAATTCTTCTTTAGTAACACCATAATTATTTAATCTTGAAAGCATTTGGCTAGCATTACCGTAACCTAAGCCTAATTCTTTACCTAATTTCATTCTTCTTTCTTTAGAACGAGCATCTCCGTTTAATTTAAAATAAAACATATCCTGTGCATCAAATATAGGTTCTCTATCTTCCTCTGACACCTTTGCTCTTTCTAAAGCTTCTCTAATAACTTCTGGAGATGCATTTTCAACGCCTATATCATCACCTTTAATTCCATCTTCTTGTGCTATATAAGCATGTTTTATACCTTTTACACGTTTAGATATTATGCTTCTTATTTTTTCACCTGCAAAATCAGGATCTGTTAAAACTATAACACCTTTTCTCTTTTGAGCTTCTTTTATTCTTTCAATGACTTTTGCATTAATTCCAAAACCACCTACAGCAATAAGTTCTGCATCTACAGCTTGTTTTACAGCTGTGATATCATCTCTTCCTTCCACTACAATAACTTCTTTAATCAAAGTGTACTCCCCTTTTCCTTATATCTCTTCTATTAATTTATCTCTATCTAGCAATTATGTCAAACCCTTTTATCAACTAAAAAAAGATGGTCCTTTGACCATCTTTTTTTATTACCATTCACCGGGATAAGCTATAATATAAACTGGTATATTATGTTGCCTTCCCCAATTGATAGCATCACTATTTGAGTTAACATATACATCGATAATGTTACCTTGAATAGCTCCACCAGTATCTGCTGCTATAGCTTTTCCATAGCCATCAACATATACTAAAGATCCTAAAGGTATTACACTTGGATCTACTGAAATTGTGCTTATTCCACTTGGATTATACGTTGGTACTGAGCCTGTTGCTGTCAAGTCTCCACCTGTATATGCTGTGGCTTGGCAGTATACAACATCTTTATATACTCCGCTTTCTCCACCTCTACTTGCATATACCTTAGCTGTTCCCTGTAATATAATTTCAGTAACTGTTTCCTTTAATACCTTAGAACTTACTTGTTCTCTTGAAACCTCTTTGCCATTCTTTTTTGTAACCTTATAAGTCACTTCTACTTGACCTTCTTGACCAGCTTGTTTTACCTTTGTAGTGTTAACTTCGATAGTATTATCATTTTCTGTTAAAGTATCATATGCAATTGTATCAGTTGATACCTCATTTGATACTTCTACATCTACTAATTGAATTGAAAGATTGTCTTCAATTTTTGAATCAAGACTAGGCGTAACCTCATCCTCTTCCTTATCAAATTCAATATTTTCTGCTTTAAGCTTCTCACTTTCAGCTTCAAGCATATCACCAATAGTTGCTTCTGCTGTTACTATTGATATTGTCTTATCCTTTGATACTACTTCTACATTAACCGCTTTTCTTACTTCTATTGCTTCATCTTTAACTAATTTCTTTTCTAAAGCTGGTTCAACCTTATCCTTAGGGCCTAACTCAACCCCTGCTTGCTTTAGCACATCTTTAATAGTCCTTTTATATGTGACAAATGTTTCTTCATTTCCATCTACGTTTATTGTTACAGTTTTTCTCGCATTAGCTACTACACACATTGACATAACACCTACAACAAAAATTGGTGTAGCAATTGCTAATATTTTTTTTGCCTTAGGACCATTAGAAAAATTATTTTTAAGGTATTCCTTATATTTTTCTATCATCTTTTTCAACCTCCTTTGGCAAGAGTGTCTTTTGAATTATATTATAGAAGCTAACTCTTTGTCAAATTCGCCCTCTTACCGATTAATAAACTGTTAATGAAACTCATTACATCATAAAAAAATGATAATTTATACTCAATTTATAAATTAGTGCACTAAACAATTTTGGATTTTTTTACAATATCTTTATTACATTTTACTTTATTTGTCATTTTTAATCAAGTTATTAAAATTACTATTTAACGCCATATTCACTTCTTTCGCTTCAATTTCCTTTATTTTGGAAATTTGTTCTATTATATGTTCTATATAGTCTGATTTATTTCTTTTTCCCCTATAAGGTGTAGGTGACATATATGGACAATCAGTTTCTACTAGTAATTTATCTAATGGTATAGCTTCAACTACTTCACATATTTTTCTTGCATTTTTAAATGTAACAACTCCTGTAATACCAATATAATAACCAAGCTTTACACATTCTCTAGCAAACTCAACACTTCCAGAAAAACAATGTACTACTCCTCTAACATTTGGAAAACTCTTCATAATTTCTAAAGTATCTGCATGTGCATCTCTATCATGAATAACTACTGGAAGGTTTAATTCTTCTGCTAACTTCATTTGTTCTCTAAATGCAAATTTTTGAATTTCCCTATCTGGATTTTCATCCCAATAATAATCTAATCCAATTTCTCCAATTGCCAATATCTTTTTATTTGATTTAACTTTAGTAATTATATTTTCCCTAACCTTTTCATCATACTCATCTGCATCACTTGGATGTATGCCCAATGCTCCATATATAAAGTCATATTCTAATGTTAAATTGTTAGTAGTTTCTATACTTTTCTTTGAACAAGCTATATTCATAAGTTGTTCTACACCAGCTTCTTTTATTTGATTTAATACTTCTGCCCTATCTTCATCATATGCTTCATCATCATAATGAGCATGAGTATCAATGATTCTATACTTTTTTTCCATAAAATCCTCCAAATTCTATAATTTTGTTCATATATTCTTTGCTTATTTGACACATTATTGACACATAATAGATTTATTATAATATCTGTAAAGTAGTTAAAGCATTATTATTTACCCCTAAAACCATCTTTATTATAGTTGGTTCTAGAGCTATTCGTCCCCCAAATGTAATAGCTCTAGTTTTTTTTATGTTCTTTTTTCTTTTAATATATTTACTTCTTCTATTGCTCTTCTCTTATCAATCTTATGAAATAATATATCTATTTCATTTATCTTAATATTATTTTTCTCAATATATCTCCAAACAGCTTCTTCTATTTTTAATGATTTCCTTATTTTTTCACAAGTTTTTGGCATAAAAGGCTCTAATAAATTAGACAAATTCGCTATTATTTGTATGCAATCATATATAATTTCATTGCATTTTGATTTATTAGTATCTATAAGTTCCCATACATTTGCTGTGTCAAAGTATTTGCTATACTTTTTACAGAAACTCATGATTAAGCTAAGTGATTCTTTAAAATATCCTTCTTCAATATTATCGCCTACTTGAAAATATAAATTGAATATTTCTTGTTTTAATTCATTTGAAATATTTCCATTTGGGATATTTCCATTATACTTTTTATTAACAAAAGAAATAACCTTTGTTGCAAACCCACCTAATGTTGATACTAAATCATAATTATTAACATTTATATAATCTCTCCAAGTAAAATCAGTATCTTTTTCTTCTGGGGAATTTAAAGTTAAATAATATCTAAAGCTATCTATATTATAATTCTTAGCTATGTAATCAGCCCATATAGCCCAGTTCTTTGTTGTTGAAAAAGATTTTCCTTCAAGCTTTAAATACTCACTTGATATAATTCTTAAATTTGGCTTTTTTATTCCCAATCCTGATAATATTGCTGGAAAAATAACTGTATGGAATGGTATATTATCTTTACCATGAACAAAATAAATTCTTGAATCCTCTCCCTGCCAATATTCTCTCCAATCTTCATTTCTTTCTTCAAGATATTTTATACTAGCTGTAAGATATCCCATAACAGCTTCAATCCATACAAATATCCTTTTATCTTCATAACCTTCTATCGGTACATGTACACCCCAATTAAAATCTCTTGTTACAGCTCTATCTCTCAAGCCTTCATCAACATATCTCTTAACTATGCTTTGTGCATTTTTTCTCCAACCATTTTGCTTTATATAAGTATACTTAACATCATTTTCAAATTTAGATAAAGCAAAAAATAAATGTTTTGTTTTCCTTACTATATGCTTTTCTCCACAAATAGGATATAGACTTTCAGTATTTTTGTCTTCTAAGTAGCAATTACACTTTTCACAAAAAGCCTTATCAACTTCCTTTTCATATATATAACCTTTATCATATAAATCTAATATAAACTCTTTAACTTTGTTTTCATGATAATCAGTATGTGTTTTTTCAAAAATATCAAAAGAAAATCCTAATATCTTGAAGCATTTCTTAAATTCATTATGATATTTCTCTACTGCTTCTATTGGAGTTATGCCTTCCTCTTCAGCTTTAGTTGTAACAGGAGTACCATGACAATCTGTTCCTGAAAGAAAAATAACATCATCTCCCATCATTCTATGATATCTTGCTAAAATATCTCCTGGTAGTAGTACTGCTATTCTTCCTAAATGAAGTGGTCCATTTGCATATGGCCATGCGTTACCTATTAATACATTCATAACTTTTCTCCTTTTAATTCTAAAATAAGGTGCTGAGCTTGCTCAACACCTTATTTAAACTATCTTACTTGACTTCCTGTTGGTAATTCACCTGGATTTACTAAAGTTAAAATACTATCATCATCTGTTGATGCTGCTAGAATCATTCCTTGAGATAATTCTCCTCTTAATTTAACAGGTTTTAAGTTAGCAACAAGAACTACATATTTACCAACTAATTCTTCTGGCTTATAATGTACTGCTATTCCTGATACCACTTGTCTTTCTTCACCATTTAAATCAACTTTTAATTTTAATAATTTTTTAGCTCCCTTAATTGGTTCACAAGCAAGAACTTTTACAACTCTTAAATCTATCTTAGAAAAATCATCTATTGTGATTTCTTCTTTGATTGGCTGCATTTTATATTCTTCTTTTGGCTTATTAGCTTCTATTGTAGCTAATCTTAAAGCTTCTAATTCTTCTAATCTTTTTTCAACATCTATTCTTGGGAATAATGCTTCTCCTTTTGAAACCTTAGTTCCTGGAGTAGTTCCATCAAATCCGCTTAATGATTCAAATGATTTTGTAGTTATATTTAATTGTGCATCTATCTTTTCGCTTGTTGTAGGTAAGAATGCTGATAATAATACTGAAGAGAATCTTAAACTTTCAACTAAGTTATATAAAACTGTACCAAGTCTTTCTTTCTTTTCTTCATCCTTAGCTAATATCCAAGGAGTTGTTTCATCTATATATTTATTAGCTCTTCCTATAAGTTCAAATATATGCTCTAAAGCTTCTGGAATTCTTAATTCATCTATTGAAGCAGTAACTTTTTTAGGAATTTCTAATGCTAATGTGATAAGTTCATCATCTATTGCTTCTTTAGCAAGTGGTGCTGGAATTTCTCCATCAAAGTATTTTTCAATCATTGCTACTGTTCTTGAAAGAAGGTTTCCTAAGTCATTACATAAATCTGAATTTATCTTCTTTATAAATATTTCATTATTGAATAACCCATCTGCTCCAAATGGAATTTCTCTTAATAAGTAGTATCTTACAGCATCAACACCGAAGTTTTCTACTAAAACAACAGGGTCTACTACATTTCCTTTAGATTTTGACATCTTTCCACCATCAACAAGTAACCATCCATGACCAAATACTTGCTTTGGTAATTCAAGACCTAATGCCATTAACATTATTGGCCAGTAAATAGTATGGAATCTTAATATATCCTTACCTATTAAATGAACATCTGCTGGCCAGAATTTTTTAAATAATTCATCATTATCACTTCCATATCCTAAAGCAGAGATATAGTTTGATAATGCATCTATCCAAACATAAACTACGTGTCCTTCATCAAATGTTACAGGAACACCCCAGTTAAAGCTTGTTCTTGAAACACATAAGTCTTGTAATCCTGGTTTTAAGAAATTATTAACCATTTCATTTTTTCTTGATTCTGGTTGTATAAACTCTGGGTGAGCTTCAATATATTCCATTAATCTATCTGCATATTTGCTCATTTTAAAGAAGTAAGCTTCTTCTTTTGATGTTTCAACTGGTCTTCCACAATCAGGACAATTTCCATCTACTAATTGAGTTTCAGTCCAGAATGATTCACATGGAGTACAATATAATCCTTCATATGAAGATTTATATATATCTCCTTGGTCATATAATTGCTTAAATATTTTTTGCACAGCTTCTTTATGATAATCATCTGTTGTTCTAATGAATTTATCATAGCTTATGTTCATCATTTGCCATAAGTCTTTAATTCCTGCAACTATTTCATCAACGTGCTCTTTTGGAGTTATTCCTTTTTCCTCTGCAATTCTTTGAATTTTTTGACCATGTTCATCTGTACCTGTTAAGAACATTACGTCATATCCTGTTAGTCTCTTATATCTTGCGATTGCATCAGCTGCTACAGTTGTATATGTATTACCAATGTGTAGCTTAGTTGATGGATAATAAATTGGTGTAGTTATATAGTAAGGTTTTTTACACATATCTATTCCTCCTAAAAATAATAATATAAAAAAGCCTCTATATAGGCTGTTTTGCCCATATAGAGACGTTATATACGCGTTACCACTCTATTTTAAATTTATTTCACAATAAATTTCTCATTAAGTGAATATATTCACTTTGCAATATAACGGTTGCACCCGTATCAACTTACTAAAACTTTCAGTTAATCTGCTCTGAGTCCATATTCATATAATTTCAATGCACTGGTTTCCACCATATCCAGCTCTCTTTAGCAATCAATTATATTACTCTTCTCTTCTATGCATTTATTAAGTTTATGATATTATAAAATAAAAAAACTGTCAAATTTTTATATAGCTTAACCTTTCTATTTTTCTTTTATATTTGTTATAATATTAACGGGAGAGGATGTATACAATGAATTACTTTAAATTACCTAAAGTAGGCCTTAGAACTTTTAAATCAGGACTCGCTGTTTTTATATGCTTACTTTTAATTCCTAATGAACCTTTTTTTGCTTGTCTTACAGCAGTTATTTGTTTAGGTGATACTGTTACAAATTCTGTTCACACAGGCATAAATCGTGGTGGTGGAACTATACTTGGTGCATTTTCTGGATTATTATTCTTATTACTATTTAGATTTTTAGAAAATAATATTTCAAATACATATATCTCTAAATTACTAATTTATATGTTAATTGGACTTGGAATAATTGTTATGATATCAATATGCAATAAAATTAAAAGACCTGGTGCAATTAATATAACATGCATAGCATTTCTTGGAGTAACTACTGCTCATGCTTACTCTGATCCAATATATTATGCATTAAATAGATCTTTTGAGACAATACTTGGAATAATAATCTCTATATTAGTAAATACACTTATTACACCTCCACCTCACAAATAGTAAATTATATTTTACTATTTAATTATAAAAAAGACTTCACACAGAATTTTCTATAATAATTCTGCATGAAGTCTTTTTTGCTTTTTAAGCCTCTTCCACTTTCTTACCGAATATCATTACTCCTACAAATAATGCTATAAATGATATTGGTAATACTATATATATTGGAAGTCCAAATCCAGCTGGAATATAACCAAATAATATAGTTATTGCAGCTACAAATAATGAATACCACATTTGTGTCTTAACATGATCTATGTGATTACATCCTGCTCCCATTGAAGAAAGTATAGTTGTATCTGATATTGGAGAACAATGATCTCCAAATATTGCTCCTGTTAATACTGCACTTATACTTACAATTACAAATGACATTTCTGGATTAATCTTATATGATAATGGAATTGCAAGTGGCATAAGTATACTCATTGTTCCATAAGCTGTTCCTGTAGAGAATGAAATTACTGCTCCAAGTATAAATATTAAACTTGGTAATAAGAATGCAGGTATAGCTCCATTTAATGCTTCTACTAAATACTTAGCAGTTCCTAATTCCTTTATTACAGATCCTAATGACCAAGCTAATATAAGAATAACTCCTGTAATTATAAGACCTTTCATTCCATCAACCCATACTTCAATTGCTTCACTTACTGTAAATATCTTCTTAAATACTGCCATAGCTATTGCAACTATTGAAGCAAATAATGCTGATTGGAATAAAGCAATTGATGCATCTGATGCTGCAAAAGTTTCTAATATTGATTTAAAAGATAATGGTGAACTTGTTAATATTGCTTGAAGAGCTGTATCATCACCAGCCATTATTGCTGAATATCCACTATAATAGAAAGCAAATACTGCTGAAACAATTAATGCACCAATTGGTATAATTGCATTCCATATGCTTAACTTTACACCTTCTTTTGGCTCTAGTTCATCCATATGAGAAGATGTTATTGAAACTTCTTCATTAATTAAATCCCCTGATTTTCTTGCTGCTATTTCAGCTTTTCTCATTGGACCAAACTCTCTTAAAGTTACTGTTGTAATTACAATAAATGCAAGTATTAATATGTTATAGAATCTATAAGGTATTGTTTGAAGGAATACTCCAAATCCACTTGCATCAACACCTATTGTTTCAAATCCTTCTGCAATTAAACTTACTTCTAAACCAATCCAAGTTGATATTATAGCAAGCCCAGCTATTGGTGCTGCTGTTGCATCAATGATAAATGCTAATCTTTCTCTAGATATTTTCATCTTATCTGCTACTGGTCTCATTATTGGTCCGACAATTAATGAATTTGCATAATCATCAAAGAATACACATATTCCTAAAAACCAAGTTATTAATTGAGCGCTTTTTGCTGTTTTTGCTTTCTTTGATAAAGCTTCAGCAATGGCTTTTGCTCCCCCCATTTTAGCAACTAAATTAATAACTCCTCCAATTACAAGAACCTGCATTATAATTCCTGCATTCCATGGATCTGCTAATGAATTTAATGCTCTATCAATAAAATCTAAAAACGATTGTATCAAAGCTCCAAATATATTAAATCCTGTTAGATTTAAAATAAATCCTCCTGATAAAACTCCTATAAACAATGAAATAACAACATTTTTAGTTATGAATGCTAATACTATAGCAACTATTGGCGGTACTAATGTAAATAGTCCAAATCTATCTGCATTACTTACTAATGGTTCAACTTCTGTTGCAAAAACAAATGTTGTTGATAACATGAATATCATCATAGTTAAACCAAAGATTTTTCTAAAATTTCTTTTCATAATTATTCCCCCTTAAACTTTTATATAAAATTAAAAAAAAGCCTTGAGTTAACACTCAAGGCTTGTAATATCTAAATACAAGTATAAAAATCCTCAAATGATAGCTCACCACAAATTTAATTTGTGACAGTGATACACATATTCTATGTATCCCCAGTTATACAACCTTAAAGCATCAGTTGCATACTTCGGCAATAATTCCTTTCTTACAAAATCATAGTGCTTACCTCATTAATAATACTAATAATTATTGCGCCTCTACCTCACGTTATTTATTTTTATAATCTCTATTATACAATTATTTTTCTATTATGCAATAGAATTTTGCAATTTAATTAATTTATTCTATTTTTACCCATGAATGCTTCTATTTCTTCAACAGTTTTAATCATATCTTTTGTTAAGTTAATAGCTCCATCTTCTGTAACAAGAATATCATCTTCTATTCTAATACCAATTGATTCTTCTGGTATATAAAGCCCTGGTTCTACTGTATAAACCATACCTGGCTCAAAAGTAAAGTTTCTATCTATTACTATATCATGTGTATCTAAACCTAAACTATGCCCTATACTATGGAAGTAATATTTTCTAAAATCTTTTTTATCTTCTAATAAACCTAAGCTTACACAAGCTTCTCCTAATAAATTATTTGCCTTTTCATTTAACTCAGCAGTTGTTATACCAGGCTTAATTGTTTTTATTATTTCTTCATTAATTTTCAAAACTGCATTGTAAACTTCTTTTTGTCTTTCTGTAAACTTTCCACTTACAGGAAAAGTTCTAGAAATATCTGCATTATAATATTTATATTGTGCTCCTAAATCAAAAAGAATTAAGTCTCCATCTTTTATTTCAGCATTATTATCAACATAGTGAAGAATTGTAGCATTTTTCCCTGCTGCAGCAATAGTTTTAAATGCTAAATCCTTAACACCTTTGCTTTTACAGTTAAAATCAAAATATGCTTCTAACTCATATTCCTTCATTCCAGCTTTTGCATTTTTCATTAATGTTTCAATTCCAGCTATAGTAATATTTATAGCTTCTTTCATATTTTCTATTTCTTCATTACTTTTAATAAGTCTTAAAGTTGCTATAGATGGATATATATTTCTTACTGAAACTTGAGGATATTTACTTACTATTTCTCTAGCAAAGTTTTGAGAAATACTATCTATAGAGTTAAAATCATCTCTTTCTAAATCTAGATATAAATTAAAGTCTTCTTTTGTTGAAATAATTTTATGAAGATAACCTTCAAAAGTACTCTTAAACATCACTTCATCAACTTTAGCAATTTCTAAAGCTTCATTTTCCCTTAAGCTTTTTCCTATCCACTTTTCAAGTTCTAAATCTATATCCTTAATAAATAGTATGCTCTTTTCTTCTCCATTTATTTTGCTCATTAATAATATATGATTTGGTTCTTCAACACCAGTTAAATAGTAAAAGTTTCTATTTGGTGTAAATGGATAAATTTCATCTGCTGTTTTCTTTGGTGCATTTCCTGCAAATAAAACTACAATAGAATTATCCTTGATTTTTTCTAATAGCTTATGTCTATTTTCTTTATTCATTAATCATTCTCCTCTTTTGAAATCATTTATTTTTATTATATCTAAATAAAAATATAAAGGCTATAATTTTTCATACATAATTTGGAAATTTAATATATTAATAACTTTACCATTAAAATTGCCATAATTATTGCTACAATATCTGCCATAACAGCCACCCATATTGTGTGGCGTACCTTTTTAATTTTTACAGCACCAAAATATACAGTTACAGTATAAAATATTGTTTCTGTTGTCCCCATAATTACAGATGCTATAAGACCAATAAAACTATCAGGTCCATAATTATTTAGTATATCTGTAAAAATTCCCATAGCTCCACTACCAGATAGTGGTTTTATTAATACCAATGGAAGTATTTCTTTTGGTAATCCTATAATATTTGCTACAGGAGATATAAAATCATTAACAAGATCTAGTAATTTAGCACTTCTAAATATATTGACTGCCACTATCATTGCTAATAAATATGGAAATATATTAGCACATACCTTTAATCCTTCTTTAGCACCCTCAACAAACCATTCATATACTTTTCTACCCTTTATCATTCCATAAGTTATTATTATAAATACTATTATAGGTATAATACTTTTGGTTATATAATTAAACATGCTCCCTCCAAATTAAAAGTATTTTTGAAGAACCTTACAACAAATTACTCCCCATATTGAAGCTATTGCTGTTGAAATTATTGCTGGAATTATAATTACTCCTGGATTGCTTGAATTTGCTGTAGCCCTAATTGAAATGACAGTAGATGGTACAAGTTGTATACAAGCTGCATTTAATACTAGAAATAAACACATATCATTAGATGCCTTTTCCTTATCATTATTTATTCGTTGCATTTCTTCCATGGCCTTTATACCAAAAGGAGTTGCTGCATTTCCAAGCCCCATCATATTTGCTGTTATATTCATTACTATAGCTCCTAATGCCTTTTCATCTTTTGCTGCATTCTTAAAAATTAATTTTAATATTGGATTCATAACTTTAGCTAACTTTTCAGTAAATCCACTTTTTTCTGCTACCTTCATTACTCCACACCAAAAACACATCAATCCTGTAAGCCCAACCACAAATGTTACAGTACTTTCTATGGATGAAATAATATTATTAGACATAGCTTCACCATTTCCAGACAAGATTCCAACTAATAATCCAAAGAAAATCATAATAAACCATATGTAGTTAATCATTCAAACACCTCATTAATCACTTATCAATTAAAATATATGCCTTGCTAAGCTTATTTATTAGTGATACCATAAAGATATTAACATATATTTTATTCTATATTTTACCTAAAAAGGAGATACACCAATGAAAGAAGCGAATTTAAAATTAGCACAAGAAGATATTGAAGCTGCATTAGAAACTGTTGCAGATATAGAAAAGTTCATTAATGATGAATCTTTAGAAAAAAATGTTTTAAAAGAAAAATTTGTTGCTTTATCTGAAAAAGTACAACAATTAGAAAACTTATTAAAGATAGAAGGTATTCTTTAATTAAATATTACATAATAAAAAAAGATAGATTAAAATCTATCTTTTTTTATTAATATACGTTACTAAATGTAAATTTTAAAAATGGTTTTGAAACTTTTTTATTAATTTTACTCAATAAAGTTTTATTAATTATATAACTATACATAGCTGAATAAATACTCACTTATAACTCTCTTTAGTAAACGTTATCAAATACTTTATTTTTATTTTATCATATTATTGGTAATTTTACAAGATAATATTTATATATTATGTTAATATACATTTATAAGGAACCTTAAGCTGGTTCCTTATAATTATTTACAACTTTCTCTTTCCACTAGTTCATGACTTAAAATAAATTCTGCTTCTTCTAGTGGTTTACTATTTAATATCTTTATAAGCATTCTCATTGCCAAAGATCCCACATCGTCACCTGGCTGTTTGACCG
>JAKSUK010000021.1 GCA_024409095.1 Clostridium sp. | reverse complement strand
ATATTAAGCCAATCCATATTAGGTCCTTTAGTATTATTTGATGTTAATACTTCAACAATTTCCCCTGTTTTAAGCTTATAATCCAAAGGAACAATTTTACCATTAACTTTTGCACCTACGCATTTATTACCTATATCAGTATGAATCCTATAAGCAAAATCAATTGGTGTTGCTCCATTTGGTAAATCAATAACCACTCCTTTTGGTGTAAATAAGAAAATTTCATCAGTAAATAAGTCTATTTTAAATCCTTCAATAAACTCTTCTGCATCTGATGTTTCTTTTTGAAATTCAAGCATATCTCTAAGCCATACTAACTTACTTTCAAAATTCTTTTCCTTAGTTTCACCATTATCGCCCTCTTTATATTTCCAGTGAGCAGCAATACCATACTCTGCTGTCCTATGCATTTCAAAAGTTCTTATTTGTATTTCAAATGTCTTTCCTTGTGGCCCAATTACCGTTGTATGAAGAGATTGGTACATATTAGGTTTAGGCATTGCTATATAATCCTTGAATCTTCCCGGAATAGGCTTATAGATAGTATGTACTATACCTAAAACTTCATAACAATCCTTCACAGTATTTACAAGAATTCTTATAGCTGTCAAATCAAATATCTGCTCTATGCTCTTATTTTTATTTATCATTTTCTTGTATATACTAAAGAAATGCTTTGGTCTTCCATCAATATCTGAATCAATTCCAGCATCTTCAATCTTGCTATACATTTCTTCAATAATATTTTTAATATATATTTCTCTTTCCGCTCTCTTTTCTGCAACTTGCTTGACTAAGTCATAATATTCTTCTTCATGAAGGTATCTGAAGGATAAATCTTCTAGTTCCCACTTAATCTTAGAAATCCCCAGCCTATGTGCAAGTGGTGCATAAATATCTAACGTTTCCATAGCAGTTTTCTTTTGCTTTTCTTTTTTCCTGTATTTAAGTGTTCGCATATTATGTAGTCTATCAGCTAATTTGATTATTATAACTCTAATATCATCAGCCATAGCAAGATGCATTTTTTTTTTTTTTTTTTCTTGCTGTTATTATTTAGATTTATATTCCATCTTAGTTATTTTAGTAACTCCACTAACTAAATTGGCTACTTCCTCACCAAATAGCTTCTTTATATCATCATAAGTATACTCAGTATCCTCAATTACATCATGTAAAAGCCCTGCTATAATAGTACTTGTATCCATTCCTAACTCTGCTAAAATTGTAGCTACTTCTATTGGATGTATAATGTATGGTTCACCAGAATCTCTCTTTTGTTCCTTATGTGCTTCAAAAGCCAAATTAAAAGCTTTATCTACCATATCCATATTAATATTTACACAGTTTTCTTTAATTTTTTTTACTAACATCTCTAACATTAAGATTTATCTCCTTAAGATAAATTTATTACTCTAAAGTCAATGGCTGGTTAACTAACCAGCCATTTTTTATTAATATTATATATTATAATTCATTTATTTTCAATAAAATTACACATCATATTGTACTAATGACATAACTTCATAACCGTCTAGTTTATCTCTACCTCTTAATTCAGTAAGTTCAATAGCAAAATCTAATGCTACTACTTCAGCTCCTACCTTTTCAACAAGTTTAGCAACAGCTTCAACTGTTCCTCCTGTAGCTAATAAATCATCAACTATGGCTACTCTTTGCCCTTCTTTTATAGCACCTTTATGAATTTCTAAGACATCAACACCATATTCTAATGAATATTCCATAGAAACTGTTTCTGCTGGTAATTTCCCTTTCTTTCTTACCGGAACAAATCCTACTCCTAAAGCATATGCTACAGGTACTCCAAATATAAATCCTCTAGCTTCTGGTCCTAATATAATATCTACATTTTTATCTTTTAAATGCTCTACTATTCTATCTATTGACTCTTTAAATGCTTCTCCATCAGCTACTAAAGTAGTAATGTCCTTAAAGCTTATTCCTTCTTTAGGAAATCCTTCAATGACTCTTATCTTTTCTTTAAGATTCATATAATCTTCCTCCAATATCAACTAATATTTATATACATAATTATATATTCTCTCTGGATTTATTTAAATACTTTGTAATTTGTTGCGCTCTTTCCTTTTTATTTGTAATTAATAATTCGATTATAATACGAGCATTATCCATCATTGTAACTACATTTATCGTTGGTGTAATCACATCTATTATCTTACAAATAAATTCATCATCTATTTCAACAGTATCATATGCATCCATTATTGCTCTTAACCCATAGTTGTTGGTATTTATTAAAAATTTCTTTCCCTCTTTTAATATTACACCATTTTCACCCTTTAATGGCACATTAGCCCACTTTTCTCCAATTAGAATTAAATCTAAATACTTGTTTATACTTTTTATATTATAATAAATTGCAATTGCCTGCATCAATTTAAATGTTAGTCCACTTATAGATAAATTTTTATATCTATATTGGCATCCTTTTTGACACGGGTTTATATATATGTATTCTTTATCAGTATTTATATTTTTATTCTCAATTGAAATAATATCAATTCCAAGACTTTTGCATAATTCTTCTTCTTCTTTTGAATCAAAATCTATTCCTAAATTTATAAGCAGCTCTCCACCTAAAAAATGAACATTATTCACTATATCTTGACAATTGATTTTCGAATTTCCCGAAGAATCATCATGGACTACATATTCAATATCTGCATTTAAATATTTCAAAACCAGTATTAGGGATGAAATAGCACATAGTCCATCTACATTCGGTATCCCATATAAAACAATTTTTTCTCTAGTATTTATTGCTGATACCATTCGCTCAATTGCTCTATTCATATCCTTAAGTAAAAAGGGATTATATCCACTTATGTAATTTGGACTATATATACTTTCCCAAAACTTACGCATGACAAACTCCTCCACAATATTTAAGAAAACAGTTATATTATAATGTATATTAATGAACTTTACAAATGTTTTGTATAAAAAAAATAAAATTTTGCCAACTTTCTTACTTATATGCTATATATCTGCTTTTTTTTCAAAAAATAAAAGGTAGTATTCTATTCAAAATGACTACCTTTTACAAATTTCCTTAAGCTACTTTTGCTGCATTATTCTTATTCTTTTTTTGCTTTATTACTACCCATAATGGCGATGCTATAAAGATTGATGAATATGCTCCTACTGCAATACCAACAAATAATGGGAATGCAAACTCTCTTACACTCGGTACAAATACATTTACAGCTCCAATTATTATTAATGTTGTTAAAGATGTATTAATTGATCTTGATAAAGTTTGATTAATACTCTTATTAGCTATTTCAGTATAACTTGATCTTCTCATACCTTTTGCATTTTCTCTTATTCTATCAAATACAACAATTGTATCATTGATTGAATACCCTACAATTGTAAGCATTGCTGCAATAAATGGAGTATTTACATTTATATCAAATGCTAGATATACAGTTAATGTTATAAGAACATCATGTAATAATGCAATTATTGCTGCAATACCAAATGCAAGTTGGAATCTTATAGCTATATAAATAAGCATTGCTATACATGCTACTCCAACTGCAATTAATGACTTTCTAGTAAGTTCTTTACCAACAGCTCCACCTATTTGGTTTTGTTCTACTAATGCTGTATCATCAAGTTCAAAACTTTCTTCAATTTCACTTAAAAGTTCTGAAGTTGTTGTTTCATCTAATATTGTTGATTTTATTTCATATTGAGTATCATTTACAATTTTACGAGAAGCAGATGAATCGTATTTATTTATTATTTCATCTAATGCTGCTGTATCAAGTTTATCACCAAGCTCTACTTGAAGCTTAGTTCCACCTTTAAAATCTATCCCAAAATTTAATCCTCTAGTGAATAATAAACCTAATCCTATTAATATTACTGTAAGGGATATTGAAAACCATATTTTTTTCTTTTCTACAATCTTTATCATTTTCTTACCCTCTCTTTACTCTAAAGTGAGCTGGAGTTTTTAACATTCCCATGTTAACTCCTAATTTCATTAATGTTTATGTTACAACTAATGCTGTAAACATACTTACTACTATACCTATCATTAATGTAACTGCAAATCCTTTTACAGTACCACTTCCCATATAATAAAGAACTAATCCAGCTATTATAGTAGTTATATTTGAGTCTACAATTGAAGATAACGCATTATGGAAACCTTTATCAACTGCTGCTTTTACTGATAAGCCTTTCTTTAACTCTTCTCTTATTCTTTCAAATATAAGTACGTTAGCATCTACTGCCATACCAACTGTAAGCAAGAATGCTGCAATACCTGGTAATGTAAGTGCAACACCATTTTCTGAGAAGATTAAAAGCACTAATGTAGTATATAAAGTTAATGCTAATGAAGCAATAATTCCTGGAACTCTGTAGTATATAATCATAAATATGAATATAACAGCTATTCCAATAGCTCCTGCTTTTATTGCATTAGGTAAAGCTTCTTCACCTAATTGTGCTCCAACATTACTTATTGATGCTAATTCTACACTTACTGGTAATGCTCCAGCATTGATTAAACTTGCTAATGTTTTAGCTTCTTCAACATTAGAGCTTCCTGATATTATAGCTTCTCCATTAGTGATTGCAGATTCAACTTTTGGACTTGATATGTTTTCTTCATCCATATAAATGTCTATTTTTTTACCAATATTTGCAGCTGTTGCTCTTGCAAATTTTTCTTTTCCTTCTTCATTAAGCTTTAAAGATACAACTGGCTTATTGCTAGAACTATCAATAACAACACTTGCACTTTCAATATCCGATCCACTTATAACAACATTTCCGTCTGAGTCTTTAAATGTTAATTCACCAGTAGCAGATAAACTGTCAACTAACTCTTTAGAATCATATTTTCCTGGAATTTCAACTCTTATTCTATTATTTCCTTCAGTAGTAACTGTAGTTTCAGCAACTCCTAATTTATTAACTCTTAAATCAATTAATTCACGAGTTTTCTCTAAATCTTCTTGACTTACATCCGCATCTTTTATTTCCATCAGGACAGATACTCCACCTTGTAAGTCTAGCCCCTTAGTAATAGTTTTTTCAAAGTTTTTAAACTCCCATCCACCTATTTCAAAACCTTTAAAGCCTGTAAATGCTAAAAAGGCTATAATAATTAAGGATAGTATAAACAATACTGTACTTCTGCCTTTTGTTTTCATGTTCTTCCCCCTCTACTTGGTTTCATATCAACTTAATTATATTATGTATATCTTATAATATCAAGCAACATTCAGATTTTAAGGTAATTTTCGACATTATATTCTTTAGTATTTTAATCATCTTAAATTTTTCACATAACTTTAATAAGCAAAAAATAATTCCACCATTTATAGTTATATAAATATAGCTATAAATGATGGAATTTATAATTTTTAGATAACTCTTAATTAAACTGTAAACAATAAATCTGTATAAGTTGGTAAAGGCCAATATTCTTTTCCTACTAACGTTTCAAGAGCATCAATATCTTCTCTTAAATCATCCATTGCTGTAACAACTTCAAATTTATAAGCATATGCTTGCTTATAACTTTCTTTAATATTTTCAGCTTTTATAAGAACATTTTCAAGAATTTTTACCTTTTCATCTACACCATTTGTTAAAGTGCATACTTTCTCTAATAATTCATCTTGACAATTTAACCTAAGTGATAATCCAGTAGATTTCATTTCATTAATTCCTTTAGCTAGAATTCCTGAGAATTTTATTGAAGCTGGTAATATCTCTCTCTTAGTCATTTCTATCATAGTTAAAGCTTCAATATTAATTGTTTTGCTATAGTTTTCAAGGTTTATTTCATATCTTGAATGTAATTCCTCTCTCGTAAGTACATTATGCTTTTCTAATACTTCAATATTTTTTTCATCTAATAAAGACTTTATTGCTTCAACTGTTGTTGCTATATTAGGTAGCCCTCTTCTTGCTGCTTCTTCAATCCAATCCTCTGAATATCCATTGCCATTAAAGATAATTCGTTTATGCTCCTTTACAGTTTTAATAATTATATCATTGACTTCACTTTCTACATCATTTGCTTTTTCAAGCCTATCAGCAAATTCTGAAAGCACTTCTGCAACTATTGTATTAAGAATAAAATTAGGACCTGATATTGAATCTGATGATGGACATAATCTAAATTCAAATTTATTTCCTGTAAAGGCAAATGGAGAAGTCCTATTTCTATCTGTTGAATCTTTAGAAAGAGCTGGTAATGTTGATACACCAATTCTTAACTTCTTATTTGTTGTTACAGCAAGCTCATCACCATTTTCTATTTGCTCTAATATATTTGTAAGCTCTTCACCTAAGAACATTGACACTATTGCTGGTGGTGCTTCATTAGCTCCAAGCCTATGGTCATTACCTGCATTAGCTGCTGAAGCTCTTAAAAGTGGAGCATATTCATCAACTGCTTTTACTACAGATACTAAGAATAATAAAAATTGTGCATTTGCTTCTGGTGATTTTCCTGGCTCTAAAAGATTTATTCCATCATCTGTAGCCATAGACCAGTTGTTATGCTTCCCTGAACCATTTACACCTGCAAAAGGTTTTTCATGCAAAAGACATACAAGATTATGTCTTAATGCTACCTTCTTCATCACTTCCATTGTCAGTTGATTATGGTCTGTTGCTATATTAGTTGTAGTGTATACTGGTGCTAATTCATGTTGTGCTGGAGCAACTTCATTATGCTTAGTTTTAGCATATACTCCAAGCTTCCACAATTCTTCATCAACCTCTTTCATATAATTAGATACTCTTTCTTTAATAGTTCCAAAATAATGATCTTCTAATTCTTGACCTTTTGGAGCCTTAGCACCAAATAAAGTTCTTCCTGTCAAAATTAAATCTTTTCTTTGGTCATATAATTTTTTATCTATTAAAAAATATTCTTGTTCTGGACCTACTGTAGTAATAACCCTCTTAGTAGTTGTATTACCTAATGTTCTAAGAACTCTTACTGCTTCTTTTGAAATTGCCTCCATAGACCTTAAAAGTGGTGTTTTCTTATCTAAGGCTTGACCATTATAAGAGCAAAAAGCTGTTGGAATACAAAGTGTACTATCTTTTACAAAAGCAGGTGATGTACAGTCCCATGCTGTATATCCTCTTGCTTCAAATGTTGCTCTTAATCCACCTGAAGGAAATGAAGATGCATCAGGTTCTCCCTTTATAAGTTCTTTACCTGAAAACTCTAATATAACTTCTCCATTACTAATTGGATTAATAAATGCATCATGTTTTTCTGCTGTTATTCCAGTCATTGGTTGAAACCAATGAGTAAAATGTGTTGCTCCTTTTTCAATTGCCCAATCTTTCATTGCTGAAGCTACAACATCAGCTACTGATAATTCTAATTCCTTTCCCTCTTCAATAGTCTTTCTCAATGCTTTATAAGTAGCTTTTGGTAAACGCTCTCTCATTACAGAATCATTGAATACATTTAAGCCAAATATTTGATTTAATCTACTCATTGCAATACCTCCATAAAATAAAAAAAGCGCCTTCAAATGTTATATATCTAAAAATAAGATATTTAAACATTTGAAAACGCCGTTGTCTTCATATTATTTCATTCATTTAAACTATATTAATATAATATATCTTTATTTTAACAATGTCAATTATTATTGGATTTTTTTACAAATACATAATATTTATTGAACATATTTTTCTAAAAAATCTGCAATACTTGTCCAATACAATTCTGGATTAGTAGATGCTGACTTTGCATGTGCTGCACCTTGAATTATGATTTTTTCCTTTTCAGCATTACATGATTTATATAATTCATCCTGCATTTCAAAAGGTACAAAATCATCATTATCTCCATGAATAAATAATGTTGGGGTCACTGATTTTTCTACTTGCTTAATTGCCGAAGCATTGCTAATAAAATATCCAGCTCTTATCTTACATATTACATCTGCAATATTCATCATTGGGAATTGTGGTAAATTAAATAATACTTTTAGTTGATATGTAAATTGATCCCAAGCTGATGTATATCCACAGTCTTCTATAACTGCTTTCACATTTGAAGGAAGCTCCTCTCCTGAAACCATCATTACTGTTGCTGCTCCCATTGAAACTCCAAACAATACTATTTCTGCTTCACTATCTTTTTTTATTAAATAGTTTATAAGATTTATTATATCATTTCTATCATCCCAGCCCATACCTATATAATGACCTTCACTTTCTCCATGTGATCTTAAATCTGGAATCATTATATTGTATCCCATATTATAAAATTTTTCTGCATAAGAAGCCATATCTAAGCCATTAGATGTATATCCATGTACTATTATAGCCCACTTATTGCTTGGATTATCATTAATAATTTCATAATTATGAAGCTTAAGTCCATCATTTGATATCATATATACATGATTATAAACAACTTCGTCCTTCAACCAAGCCTTAGTTTTCTCAGTAATATCACCACTAGTTTCTTCTTGACTAACATCATTTTTTGATGAATTAAAAACAATATCTTTTAAAACATTGGGATTGATAGCTAGGTTATATAAGTAATTACCAGCTATACCTAAACCTAATATAATAAACAATACTAATATAATAACAATAATCATAATTATCTTTCTCATATTATTTCTCCTTATAGTTATATTGTCAAATTTAATCAGAAATTACCTATTATAAAGTAATTACAGCTATTATATACTAAAATTTATTTATTTCAAAGAATATAATTAAATTTCCATTTTTTTAAGTTAATTTTTTAAGTTAATAAAATTTTATTGATTAATTATAAACCATTATATATAATTAAAATACTAAATATCATGGAAAAATTATATATTTTAATAATAATTATTATAAATTGCGTTAAGAATTGGAGATTATATGAGAACTAAAAAAAGCAAAGTAAAATTAATTCCGTTAGGCGGATTAGGCGAAATCGGGAAAAATATCACTGCAATTGAATATGAAGATGAAATAATTGTAATTGATTGTGGTCTTTCTTTCCCTGATAATGAGATGTACGGAATAGACTTAGTAATTCCAGATATCTCTTACCTTTTAGAAAACAGAGAAAAAGTTAAAGGTATATTTATAACACATGGTCATGAAGATCATATAGGTGCTCTTCCATACATATTAAAAGAAATTAATGTTCCAGTTTATGCAAGTAAATTTACTTTAAACCTTATTGAAAGTAAATTAATAGAATTCAATATGGTATCAAGCTGTTCATTAAATGAAATTACATTAAAAGACCCTATAAAGACAGAACATTTTTCATGTGAATTTATCAGAACATGCCATAGTATAGCTGATTCATGCTCACTAGCAATAACAACTCCTCAAGGTGTAATATTCCATACAGGTGATTTTAAAATAGATTATACTCCTGTTGATGGAGAAGTTATCGACTTACAACGTATATCTGAAATAGGTAAAAGACGAGTTCTTTTATTAATGGCTGATAGTACAAATGCTACAAGAGAAGGATTTACGATATCCGAAACTATAATTGGGCAAAATCTTACAAGATTATTTAGAAATGCTAAAGGAAGAGTAATAGTTGCTACTTTCTCATCTAATGTACATAGAGTGCAACAAGTTATAAATTCTTCTATAACATATGGTAGAAAAATTGCATTTAGTGGTAGAAGCATGGAAAAAATTTCACAAATAGCTATGGATTTAGGATACTTAAAGGTTCCTAAAAATGCTATCATAAAACTAGATGATATACATAAGTATCCTGATAATAAAGTTACTATTATTACTACTGGAAGCCAAGGTGAACCAATGTCTGCTTTATCAAGAATTGCATCAGGTAGCCATAAAAAGATATCTTTAAAACCAGAAGATTATATAATTATTTCTGCTTCACCTATCCCTGGAAATACAAAGCTTATTACAAAGCTTATTGATGTATTAATAAGTAAGGGGGCAGAAGTTATCTATGATGCTATGGAAGAAGTGCATGTATCTGGTCATGCTTGCAGAGAAGAATTAAAACTTATCCACTCACTAATAAAGCCAAAATATTTTGTGCCTGTTCATGGTGAATATAGACATCTTAAAGAACATGCTGAATTAGCAAAATCTTTAGGTATGGATGAAAAGAATATTTTCCTTTTAGATAATGGTGATGTTCTTGAACTTACAGGAAAGAAAGCTGTAAAATCAAAATCTGTCCATACTGGAACAGTTTATGTTGATGGTAGCGGTGTTGGAGATGTAGGAAATATAGTTTTAAGAGATAGAAAAGTATTGTCACAAGATGGTATTCTTACTGCTGTTCTTGCAATAGATAAAGATACAAGAGAAATTATTTCAGGACCTGATATAATTTCTAGAGGATTTGTTTATGTAAAAGACTCAAATGACTTATTAAATGAAGCTACTAATTTAATACAAACTGAAGTAGAAAGCTGTTTAGCTAATGATATTGTAGATTGGTATTCAATTAAATCTAAAATTAAAAGTTCTCTTGGACAATTCCTATATACAAAGACTAAGAGAAAACCTATGATAATTCCAGTAATAGTGCAAAAAGAAGCTTAACAAAAATGTGCAGTAAAGAAAAAACTTTACTGCACATTTTTTATATTTTTTTATTTATTATCAAATTTAAAATTACCAAGTAAAGCTGCAAATGGATTGTCCTCAATTGCTTCCTTTTCAGCTTCTTTTTTCATTTTATCCATAATTCTTTGAGTTTCCTTCTTATCTACTTTTCCTTTTTTATCAAATCTCTTTTCAAAAGAAGAAGCTTTTTCTCTAAAATTACAGTTAGTTCCAGTACATACATATATCTTACCTTCACCTTGTCCTCTTACTTCTAATTTTTTCTTACATTCAGGACATCTAGCATTAGTAACTCTTGATATATTTTCTCTATATCCACATTCTCTATCTTGGCATACATTCATTGTGCCATTTTTGCCTTTAACTTCTAAAAGGTATTTTCCACAGTTAGGACATTTCTTACCTGTCTTATTATCATGAACAAATTTAGAATTACCTGACTTAACATCTTCCACTAAAGCTATAGAGTAATTTTTCATATCTTTAATAAAAGCATAATCATTTCTCTTTCCTTTAGCTATTTCATCAAGTTGCTTTTCCCATTTAGCTGTTAATAAAGGAGATTTTAAATCAGTTGGTACTAATTCAATAAGCTGTTTTCCTTTTGATGTAGGTATAATTTCTTTTCCCTTCTTTTCTATAACAAAAGAATTAAATAACTTCTCTATAATATCTGCTCTTGTAGCAACTGTACCAAGTCCACCTGTTTCACCTAAAGTTTTAGCAGCTTCTTTTCCAACATTAATATATTTATGAGGATTTTCCATTGCTGATAAAAGTGTAGCTTCAGTAAATCTTGCTGGTGGATTAGTTTGACCAGTTTTTAAAGTCACATTTGTTACATTCACCTTATCACCTTTATTTACTTTAGGAAGCACTTGTTCTTTTATATCATCTTCGCTGTTATCATCCTCTAAATTATTATATAGATTTTTCCAACCCTTAGATTTAACAACTTTTCCCTTAGCTATAAGCTTTTCACCTTGTACATCTGCTTCTATTGTAGTTTGCACATATTCAAATGGCGGAAGCATTACACTTAAAAACCTCTTCACTACTAAATCATAAATCTTTCTTTCTTCTGATGAAAGTAAAGCTAAATTAGGTTTTTGTTCTGTTGGAATAATTGCATGGTGATCACTTACCTTTGAATTATCTACAAAACCTTTATGACCATTTATCTTAGTTTTAAGTAACATATCTGCTGTAGCTCTATACTCACCAATTGCAATAGCTCTTAATCTATCTGGAATAGTTGCTACTATATCAGTAGTTATATACCTAGAATCAGTTCTTGGATAAGTTAAAATCTTATAATTTTCATAAAGTCTTTGCATTATACTTAAAGTTTGCTTAGCTGAATATCCCCATATCTTATTAGCATCTCTTTGAAGCTCAGTTAAATCATATAAAGCTGGTGCATACTTCTTTTTATTAGCTTCTTGTATATTTGCTATTTGTCCCTCACCTTTTTTTAACTTATCTTCAATTTTCTTAGCAAACTCTTCATCAAATATTCTTGAGTTATTATCTTTATTAACCCATGTTAATTTATATCCATTTGCATTAGCACCTAAAGTATAATATGTTTTAGGTTTAAAACTTCTAATCTCCTCTTCTCTATTAACTATCATAGCAAGAGTTGGTGATTGAACTCTTCCAGCTGATAACTGAGCATTATGCTTACATGTTAATGCTCTAGTAACATTTAATCCTACTAGCCAATCTGCCTCTGCTCTACAAACAGCTGCTTTATATAAATTCTCATATGCACTACCTGGTTTTAAATTTTTAAAACCATCTAATATAGCCTTATCTGTTTGTGATGAAATCCATAATCTTTTAAGTGGTTTATTAACCCCAGCTTTTTCTATAGTCCATCTAGCAACAAGCTCTCCTTCTCTTCCAGCATCTGTTGCAATAACTATCTCACTAACATCTTGTCTATTCATAAGCTTTTTAACTTCATTGAATTGTTTTCCTGTTTTTTTAAGTACGACAAGCTTCATATGCTTTGGTAACATTGGAAGTGTTTCCATTTTCCACTCTTTATATTTATTATCGTATCCTTCTGGATCCATAAGACCAACTAAATGTCCCATTGCCCAAGTAACTATATACTTACTTCCCTCTATGTACGAACCTTTATTATTATTACATTTTAATACTTTAGCTAAGTCTCTTCCTACTGATGGCTTTTCTGCCAAAACTAATATCTTGCTCATATTTTTACCTCTTCGTTATAGTTTTACTTTATTATATATATTTGAGATATTACACATTTGTTAATCATATATAAAAAAATAAAATATTATGCATAAATGATTTATATAGGATATAAATTAAGGTAGTCACATGACTACCTTAATTAGTTACCTTATATATTTCTAGCAATTTCTTTGAAAAATTAATGTTTTAATAAAATTATTTTTACATCTCATGTTGTTGTTAATCATTTATCATGTTAGTGTTAATCATTGTACCACCTACATTTAAATACATCTCATGTTATTGTTAATCTTATATGTGTTGCGGGGCAAAGTAATGCAGTAGGATAATTTAAATACATCTCATGTTATTGTTAATCAAGATAAAATAATATTAACCCCTTGGCCAATCACTATTTAAATACATCTCATGTTATTGTTAATCAAGGTTTTTAACCCCCGATACAATGCCACTAAACATATTTAAATACATCTCATGTTATTGTTAATCTATTTATATTGGTTTATTAACATTTTATTTTGTAACTATTTAAATACATCTCATGTTATTGTTAATCAGATAACAGAATATCCAGTATCTGCATCTTTAAATTTATTTAAATACATCTCATGTTATTGTTAATCCCAAGAAGATATTGAAGAACAAGAAGTTTTAATAGAATTTAAATACATCTCATGTTATTGTTAATCAGCTAGAAAATGAAAGAATAAAAAGACAATTACAATTTAAATACATCTCATGTTATTGTTAATCATTTGCAAGGACATACACCTTTCATCGTTTCTATCACATTTAAATACATCTCATGTTATTGTTAATCTTGTTCATTATATTTATGTTCTTCACGTTGTCTACTATTTAAATACATCTCATGTTATTGTTAATCTTTACTTTATTAATTACTCTATGTCTTTTAATATTATTTAAATACATCTCATGTTATTGTTAATCAATTTGAAATTAAGTTTTTAGAATATTACTATTTTGAA
>JAKSUK010000020.1 GCA_024409095.1 Clostridium sp. | reverse complement strand
AGATAATGATATTATAAATTTATCAAAGGAATTAGCTAGACAGTTATTTGCTATAATGAATGGTAATACTAATATTCCTTCATGTGATTTAATAGTGGTTTCATTAGTTACAGACCAAGGGCCAATGATAGGAATATTAAAGATGGATTATGTAAAAAACTATACTCATCAAGTTGATTTTGTGGAAGATAAAATAGGAATAGGTATAGTTCCACAAACAGCAGGGCTTCCGGGAAGTAGTCAAAGAATTCAAAAAGCAGCATTTATTAAGCCTATTAGAAAAGATAATAAGTTTGATTTATATGTTATAGATAAGCAAAGAAAGACTAAAGATGATGAAGAATATGGTGCTAATTATTTTATAAATCATTTTTTAGGGTGTTCAATTTTAGCAAATAATAGAGATATGACTAAAACTCTTTTAAAAGCTACAGAAGTTTGGACTAGAAGTAATGTAAAGGATGATGCTGTAAAGGCTGAAAAGATAAGAACTGCTGTAAAGGGTAGATTAAAAGAAGATGAATCTATTAATATAGAAGACTTAGCAACTCAATTATTCCATGAAGAACCAACTATAAAGCAAGACTTTTCAACATTTATTAAAGGTCAAGGAATTGAAGAGGAAGTATCTGTAGATAAAGCATGGGTTGAAAAGAAGTTAAAGAGAGTAAGATTAAAAATTGATAAAGATATAGATTTATATATCAATGAAGAAACATATCATGATAATGAAAGATTTGAAATTCAAAGAAATGGTGATGGAAGTATAAACATGATTATAAAGCATGTTATGAATTATATAGAAAAATAAATTTACAAATTTATTAAAAAATTCTTAAAAATATAAATGATGCTAGAATAATTTATAACTGTGTAGTAATATAGTAGTCAACAGTTGACTACCCTAAAGGGATAGCGGTTTTACGCTAAAATTTATAAAACCTTCAGAGTAATTCTGAGGGTTTTATAAAAATTTTAAAAATAGGAGATTTTATATATGATAAGAAATAAATTTAAGAATATAGCATTAAGTTTGGCAATTATTATGGCTATGGGAATGGCTTCACCAGTATTTGCAAAGTCAGCTTATAATCCGGGTGATATATTAGCTATAGGTTCTGATTTAACTGATGCACAAGAGGCAGCTTTAAGAAAATATTTTAATGCTCCAGATGGGACAAACACTATATATGTAACAGATGAAGTAATTATAGAGCAATTGGGATTAGATCCAAATGATCCAGCTAATTATGCTGGTGGATGCTACTCAAGTGCATATGTAAAGTTATTAGATGATAATAGTGGAATCAATGTAAAAGCTACTAATTTAACAGAAGTAACTGAAAGTATGCTTATGAATGCTTTAATTACTTCAGGAATAACAGCAGCAGACGTTAAGGTTTCAGCACCTTTTAAAGTTACAGGAACTTCAGCTTTATCAGGAATTTTAGCAGGAGTTGAAGAAGTTGGTGGATTTGAAATTTCATTAAAGCAAAAGGAAACAGCACAAAAGGAAATTGAAACAACTGTTGAAGTAGGAGATGAAATTGGTTCAGAAGAAGCTTCAACAATAATAAATGATATTAAGACTGAAGTAATTAAAGAACAACCAAAAACTGAAGAAGAAATTAAAGAAATAGTTGAAAATATAACAAATGGATATAATGTTGATATTAGTAATAATGCAAAAGAGTCTATTGTAAATTTAATGAATGATGTTAATGATTTAGATTTAGATTATTCAGATTTAAAGAATACTTTAAAAGAAGCAGGAAATAAATTAACTAATAACCTTAAAGAATTAGGAATTAAGCTTAAAGAAGAAGGTTTCTTTGAAAAGATTAAAAATTGGTTTGTTAACTTATGGGATAAGTTAACAGATGCATTTGATAATAATGACAGCAATACAGAAGAAAATATGGAAAATTCAGAATTAGAATTAGATGAAGAACCAACAGAAGAACAAGTTATAAATGGTGAGCAAAGCTTAAAAGGTGACAATGATTCAGTAGATAATGAAACAGTAGAAGAACAAGAAATAAATGAAGTTAACACATATGAAGAAACTACAACTTCAGAAGAAGGACAAGTACCTGCTAATGAAGGTAGTGACTCTACTACACTAGAATTAGAAGCAACTGAAAATTAATTAAAAGCTGAAAGTTAAGAATTATTCTTACTTTCAGCTTTTAGTCTTAAAAAGCATTTTAAATTACTTTAGCAATTTTACTAATATAGCTTTTTGAGCATGAAGTCTATTTTCAGCTTCTTCAAAAATTGTATCAGCATGATTTTCTAATATTTCATTTGTTATTTCTTCACCTCTATGAGCAGGAAGACAATGAAGAACTATTGCATCTTTTTTAGCAATACTCATAATATTTTTATTTACTTGATAGCCTTTAAAAGCTATCATTCTTTTAGCAGTTTCTTCTTCTTGCCCCATACTAGCCCATACGTCAGTTACTATTACATCAGCATCTTTAGCAGCTTCTGATGGTAAATCACTCATAAAGAAAGATACACCATTTTTATGAGCTAATTCATTACCCTTGTTTATATAATAATCAGGTGGTTTATATCCAGATGGATTAGCAATTGAAACATTCATTCCTAAAGTAAGACATGCTACTAAAAGGGAATTACACATATTATTACCGTCACCAATATAAGATACTTTTAAGCCTTCAAGTATAAGTTTTTTTTCTCTAATAGTCATTAAATCAGCTAGTACCTGACAAGGATGTTCATCATCAGTTAATCCATTAATAATAGGTATTGAAGCTACTTGGGCTAGAGTTTCTACATCTTTTTGTGAAAATGTTCTAATCATTATGCCATCTAAATATCTTGATAGAACTCTTGCAGTATCTTTTATAGATTCTCCACGCCCAATTTGTAAGTCTTTTGAATTTAGAAAAAGAGGATGACCTCCAAGTTCGTACATACCAACTTCAAAAGATACCCTTGTACGAGTAGAAGCTTTTTCAAATATCATGCCTAATGACTTACCCTTAAGTAAATGATGTTCAATACCATGCTTATTTTCATATTTTAATTGGTCTGCAAGATTTAAAATATCTAATATTTCTTCTTTAGATAAGTTATCCATACGTAATAAATCTTTATTCATAAATTCCCCCAATAGTTATTTTAAACATTTTATTAAAATATCTACTCCTTCCTTTACTTCACTTTCACTTATAGTTAGTGGTGGAAGAAGTCTCACTACATTTTTACCTGCTGTTAGTACTAATAATCCATTTTCAAGAGCTTTCTTTTGAATTTTAACTTGAGGGCAGTAAACTTCAATGCCAATCATTAAACCTAAGCCACGGATATTTTTAATTAAAGGAAGATTTGCATTTAATAATGATTGTTTTATAAATTCACCTTTTGATTTAACTGATGATAGTAATTCATGATTACATATTTGTTCTAAAACAGATAATGCACCAGCACATATTACTGGATTGCCACCAAAAGTTGAACCATGATCACCTGGTACAAAGGTATGAGCTAATTTTTCATTGCAGAGAATGGCACCAATAGGAAGACCTCCCCCTAAGCCTTTAGCAAGAGCAATAATATCAGCTTCTACATTAAATTCTTGAAAGCCAAAAATATGACCTGTTCTTCCTAAGCCACATTGAACTTCATCAAAGATAATTAAAACGTCTTTTTCATTACATATTTTGCATACTTCTTGAACAAAGTCACAATCTAATAAATTAACGCCACCTTCGCCTTGAATTGCTTCCATGATAATAGCACAAACATCATCAGTTAGTTTTTCTTTGAAATTTTCTATAGAATTAGGAATTACATAATCATATCCTGTAGGAAGAGGATCAAAATATTTATGAAATTTATCTTGACCTGTAGCAGTAAGAGTAGCTAATGTTCTTCCATGAAAAGAATTTTTTAAAGAGAGAATTTTATTTCTATTTTCGCCGTATTTAATAAAACTATATTTTTTAGCTAATTTTAAAGCACCTTCATTTGCTTCAGCACCAGAGTTAGCAAAAAATACTTTATTCATTTTAGAAATTGTAGTTAATTTGTGAGCTAATTCAACTGTAGGTTTACTTAGAAATATATTTGAAATATGAGCAAAAGAATTAAGCTGATTTAAGATAGCTTGATTTAATTTTTTATTGTTATAACCAACAGAATTAACTCCAATACCACTTGTAAAGTCTATATATTTTTTACTGTTTTTATCAAATAAACAAGCACCTTCACCATGAGTAATTACTATTGGGAGGGGAGTATAAGTATTCATTAAACATTCATTAGCTTTTTCAAATAAATTCAAAAAATTATCCTCCAATTTAATAAATTTCTGTTCCAATTCCTTTTTCAGATAGAAGCTCAAGAAGGATTGAGTGAGGGATTCTACCATCTATAATGACTGATTTTTTTACACCAAGACGTACAGCTTCAACACAACAGCTTATTTTAGGTAACATTCCACCTTGTATAACTTTATCTAATTTAAGTTTAGGAATTTCATGAAGTCTTAATGTTGATATTAAAGAGGAATTATCTTTAGGGTTCATAAGTACACCAGGTACATCTGTTAATAAAAGTAGTTTTTCTGCCTTGATGGCAGCAGCAAGTTTAGCAGCACAAGTATCAGCATTGATGTTATAGCTATCTTTATGATTTTTATCACTGCCTATAGAAGCAACTACAGGAATATATCCAGCTTCTATTGCTAATTTTAAAGCTGTTGTATTAATATTGGTTATTTCACCAACATATCCTAAATTCACATCAGAATTTAGCTTCTTACAAGTAATAAGGTCACCATCAATTCCAGATAGCCCAAGTGATTTACCACCACAACGACAAATAAGTTTTACTAGCTCTTTGTTTACTTTACCTGCGAGAACCATTTGTACAACATCCATGGTATCTTTATCAGTGTATCTTAGACCATTAATAAACTTAATTTCATGATTCATTTTCTTTAAAGTGCCACTTATATCAGGTCCACCTCCATGAACAATGATAGGATTTATTCCTATACATTTAAGCAATACAATATCTTTAATTACCGTTTTAGTTAATTCATAATCAATCATTGCATTACCACCATATTTTATAACCATAGTTTTGCCATAATATGATTGTATATATGGAAGTGCTTGAATTAATATATTTGCATGTTCTTTATGGTTCAACATAAATCACTTCCTAACTTCTATAATAACTATTTATTTTTATATAGTCATAAGTTAAATCACATCCCCAAGCAGTAGCAGATGCATTGCCAGAGTGTAAATTAATATTTATATTAATATTATCCTTTAATAATATTTCTTTAGCTTTAGATTCATCAAAGTTTATAGAATGTCCATTTTCACATACAAGTATTGAATCTGAATTACTAGCAAAATATATACTGACTAGATTAGGATTAAAATCAACATCAGCATAACCTAAGGCACAAAGAACTCGTCCCCAATTAGCGTCACTACCAAATATAGCAGCTTTAACAAGATTTGAATTAATTACACTTTTAGCGAGAATTTTAGCAGATTTTTCATCAGTACATCCAGAGACATTACATTCAATTAATTTTGTAGCACCTTCACCATCTTTAGCAATTTCTTTAGCCAAGTGTATATTAAGCTTATTTAATGCTTTAAGAAATGTATAGTATCTCTCATCTTTTTTATTTATAACAGAATTATTTGCTAATCCATTTGCTAAAATTACTACCATATCATTAGTACTAGAATCTCCATCAACACTTATTCTGTTATAAGACAAATTAACAGATGATATTAAAGCTTCTTTTAAAAGTTTAATATCGATATTTAAATCAGTAGTTATGAAAGAGAGCATAGTAGCCATATTAGGATGTATCATTCCTGAACCTTTTGCCATAGCACCAATAACCACAGGAACACCATCAATTTCAAATTCAATGGATATTTCTTTTGTATAAGTATCTGTAGTAATTATTGCTTCAGCAGCTGAGTGACCACCTTTAGAATTAAGTTTTGCTACAGCTGTAGGAATAGCATATTTAATAGGATCAATATTTAAAGGAACTCCTATTACACCAGTAGAAGCAACTAAAACATCATCAGTTTTTATATTTAATGCTTTTCCACAAAAAAGTACCATTTTTTTAGCTTTATCTAAACCATCATCACCATTGCATGTATTAGCATTGCCACTATTTATTATGATTGCTTGAGCAGTATTATTGTTTAAATGATTTTTAGTAATAAGAAGTGGTGCTCCTTTAACTTTATTTTTAGTATAAACAGCACAAGCGTTAGCTTGTACTTTAGAGTAAATAATAGCTAAATCTTTTTTTAAGGAGCTTTTTTTAATACCACAATATACTCCAATAGCTTTAAATCCCTGTGGTGAAGTAATACCATTATTTATATTAATTTTCATTTGGATTTACTCCTTTAATTATTAAAATGCTGGACTAATCATATTAAGTCCACAATCTTCAGTTAGTCCTAATAAAATATTAAGGTTTTGTATAGCCTGTCCTGCGGCTCCTTTAATCATATTATCTATGGTACTTATAATTATTAATTTATTTTTTCTATAATTTTGATGTAATGAAATTTGACAATTATTAGAGTATTTTACGTTTTTAATTTCTGCTGTAATGTTTAAAGGTAAGACTTGAAGGAAGGGTTCATCTTTATAAAAATTAGTATATATAAGATGTATTGCTTCAAGTGATAGATTATTTTTTGTTTCACAATAGATTGTTGATAAAATACCCCTATTTATTGGTAAAAGGTGAGGTGTAAAAGTTACTTCAACAGGTTCATTCGCAATATATGAAAGAGTTTGTTCAATTTCAGGAGTATGTCTATGAGAGCCTATGCTATAAGGAGCAAAATTTTCATTTAACTCAGCATAATGACTTTTAAGAGAAAGTCCACGTCCTGCACCTGTAGAACCAGATTTTGAATCAATAATTATACTATTTGTTTTAATTATTGAATTTTTTAATAAAGGCATTAAAGCTAATGCAATGCTTGTTGGATAACAACCAGGGTTAGCAATAATCCTACAATTCTTTATTTTTTTACGATTTAATTCAGGAAGACCATAAACGCTAAGCTTATGTATATCACTATTTATAAAATCTTTGCCATACCATTCTTTATAGGACTTTTCGGAATCAAGTCGGAAATCAGCACCTAAGTCTATGATTTTCTTTTTTCTTTCCAAAGCTTTTAAAGCAAGTTTTTCGCTAAGACCATGAGGAAGAGCAGTAAATATTATATCTGATTTTTCTATAACTTTATCACAGTCCTCACAAATTAAATCTGTTTTATTAAAAAGCATTTTATATATTGAAGTTATTTGTTCACCTTTAAAAGATGAAGATGAAATAGCTTCAACAGTAACAAAAGGATGATTTAAAAGTAGTCTTAAAAGCTCTATGCCGACATATCCTGTGACACCTATAATCCCTACTTTATACATTTTAATACCTCCATTTTTTGATTTATAAAGTTTTCTAGAAGTGAAATTTGGATTTTTACTGATGAAGAGCTAGGTCCACCCATAACACTTCTTTCTTCTACACAAGTTGCAATATCTATTGCTTTATATACATCTTCTTCAAAGTAATTAGAAAATGATTTTAATTCATCTAAACTTAAATTATCAATAGCTTTATTTTCATCAATGCAGTATAATACGATTTTACCAACTATCTCATGAGCATTTCTAAAAGCTTCTCCTTTTTTCACTAGATAATCAGCAACATCTGTTGCATTTGTAAATCCACTAGATGCAGCTTTTTTCATTACATATTTTTTAATTTTCATAGTATTAATCATACCAGTGAAGGTTTGAATTGATAATAGGGTAGTATCTAATCCATCAAATAAAGCTTCTTTATCCTCCTGCATATCTTTGTTGTAAGCTAAAGGAATTCCTTTCATAACAGTTAAAAGAGTTATTAAGTCGCCATAAACACGACCTGTTTTACCACGAACTAATTCTGCTACATCAGGATTCTTTTTTTGAGGCATTATGCTACTGCCTGTACTATAAGCATCATCTAATTCAACAAAGTTAAATTCACCTGTGCACCAAAGAATGATTTCTTCTGAAAGACGTGAAAGGTGCATCATTATAAGTGAAAGAGCAGATAATGCTTCAATGGCATAATCTCTATCTGAAACAGAATCAATGCTATTTATTGTAGGATTGTTAAAGCCAAGTTCATCACTAACAAAATTTCTATCTATAGGATAAGTTGAAGTTGCTAGTGCACCACTACCTAAAGGCATTTCATTCATTCTTTCATAGCAATCTAAAAGTCTTCCAAAATCTCTTTTAAGCATTTCAGCGTATGCTATGATATGATGAGCAAAAGTAATTGGCTGTGCTTTTTGCATATGAGTATAGCCAGGCATTATGGTAGTTATGTTTTCTTTTGCCTTATTTAAGATAACAGTTTGTAAATTTAATAGCTCATTTGCTATAGTTATTAAATATTTTTTTAAATATAATTTTGTATCTAAAGCTACTTGGTCATTGCGACTTCTACCAGTATGAAGTTTTTTTCCTTCATCTCCAATATAATAAGTTAAAGTACTTTCAATAAAGCTATGGATATCTTCTGAAGAGTTATCTATATCAATAACTCCATTTTCTATTCTTTTTAATATTTCATTTAATCCATTCACTATTTTTTCACTGTCCTTTACTGGTATTATTCCTTGTTTGCCAAGCATTTTTACATGAGCAAGACTTCCAAGTATATCTTCCTTATACATTCTAGAATCAATTGATATTGAGGAGTTAAATGTATTTACTAATTTATTAACATTAGATTTAAATCTTCCACCCCAAAGCTTCATAATTATTTATCCTGCTTTTTAATTGCTTTAGTCATTTTTGAATTTACTACTGTAGGTAAAGCAAAAAGATTTATAAATCCTTCAGCATCTTTTTGATTATATACACCATCTTCACCAAAAGTAGCATATTCTTCGCTATATAAGGAATAAGGAGAAGTCATACCAGCATTTACTATATTACCTTTGTATAATTTTAATTTAACTTCACCAGTGACATTTTCTTGAGTTTTAGTTATAAAAGCAGATAAAGATTCTCTAAGAGGAGTAAACCACTGACCGTTATATACTAAGTCAGCAAACTTTAATGCAATAATTTCTTTATAATGTGCAGTTTCTTTATCTAAACATAATTCTTCTAAGTCATTATGAGCTTTATAAAGTATAGTTCCACCAGGAGTTTCATATACACCACGAGATTTCATTCCTACAAGTCTATTTTCAACCATATCAGTTATTCCAATTGCATTTTTTCCACCAAGTTCATTTAGTTTTTCTATCAATGAAACTCCATCAAGTTTTTCACCATTTAAAGCAACAGCAATACCTTTTTCAAAAGTTAAATTTATATAAGTTGCCTTATTAGGTGCATTTTCTAAGGTGTTAGAAAGTTCAAGAATTTTATCATATTTTGGTTCATTTTCAGGGTACTCAAGATCTAAACCCTCATGGCTTAAGTGCCAAAGATTTTTGTCCTTACTGTAATTTGTTTCATAAGTAATTTTTAAAGGAATATTATGATTTTTTGCATATTTAATTTCTTCTTCTCTAGATTTAATATTCCAAATTCTCCATGGAGCAATAATGTCTATATCAGGAGCAAAGTGTTTTATTGCAAGTTCAAAGCGTACTTGGTCGTTACCTTTGCCAGTACAGCCATGACATATAGCATCAGCACCTTCTTTAAGAGCAATTTCTACTAATCTTTTGCCAATTATAGGTCTTGCAAAAGAAGTTCCTAGAAGATATTTACCTTCATAAATAGCTCCAGCTTGGATAGTTGGAAAGATATAATCTTCTACAAACTCCTTAGTTAAATCTTCAATATATATTTTAGATGCTCCAGAAGCTAAGGCTTTTTCTTTTAATCCTTTAAGTTCATTTTTTTGCCCTACATTTCCAACAACAGCAATAACTTCACAGTTGTAAGTTTCCTTTAGCCAAGAAATAATTATAGATGTATCTAATCCACCAGAATAAGCTAGTACAACTTTGTTGTATTTTTTCATAAATAAGCCTCCTTTTTAAATAAGCTACAAATATCTCTATATGATTATATTCTTAGAGTGAATAAATATACAAAAATTATTTGTAAAACTAATAAAAACTTAATATAAATGTATAAAATATGCAAAGATAAAATAAAAACAGCATAAAGTAGTATATTTAAAAATTTTAAATAATATACGACTTTATGCTATTAATGAATGAAGAAGTTTAATGAAAATTAGAAAATATTTTTTAAGTTAGGTACTTGAAGCTCTTTTATATGTTGTGCTGCAAATTTTAATAGATGTAGCGAAGCCGAAGCTTCAGACATATCATCTTGCTCAATATATACTGTAAGCTTTAGAGCTTCATTTAATAAAACATCATAATCAAGGTGATTAATATAAATTGAAGGAATAATATTTTTCTCATCAAGACGGCTAAATATAATCATAGCAGCTTCAAAGCTTTGTTCTTCATTTTCACTAGATAATCCATACTCTAAAAATTCACAATCTTTAATTGTATCTGCACATAAATTTTTAAATTCCATATCTGAATAAAATAAAAAAGAGATTAAAACTAAGAAAATAAAGATTGAAAGTAATGAATTTTTCATTTTTCCACCTCAATTTGTTCATCATATCTTTGAAAAAAGAATTTTCCTTCTGTATCAGTCATGGCTAGAATTACTTCTTCAATTTTCCCTGCATTATATTGGTCTAATTTCTTTTGAATCCAATCTCTATTTTTTCCACTAGTAGTTAAGGAATTATTATTAATATGACCATCAAGAACATATATAATAGGTAGCTTAGGCACAGTGGGAGAGGAAGAAGCATTTCTATTTTTACTTTTACTTTTGCCATTAGGCTGAGTATTAGACGAACATTTTACTATAGGACTTGATGAATCAGAAGCTGTATTTGTTAAAAATGATAATTGGCCGTTATTTTCTAATATGGCATATTCAACTTCATGTAAATCAAAGTAACCAGCCAATCTAAGCTCCTCCATAAGTTCATCTAAGTTAATTTGTTGTTTTGAAAGAGCATTCATATTTACTTTGCCTTTATGAACTAAAATTACTGGCTCACCTTCTAATATTTTTCTTGCTGTTTGACTTTTAAGCTGAAGTTGAGTCAAGATTGTTTTAATAAAAAGTAATGTAATTATAGGTATTATACCTAAAATTAAAGGGAGACGCGTATCCTGCATTGGAAGTGCCGCTAAATCTGAAATCATTATTGTTATTACAAATTCATAAGGCTGTAATTCTCCTATTTGACGTTTGCCCATTAATCTCATCACAAGTATTACAAGTGAGTAAAGAATAATAGTTCTTATTAATACTATAAACATATGCTAAAACCACCTCAAAATAAGTATTTGTAAATATTATTCTTTTATTCAAAGTATATCTTTTATAAGTGAAAAGATTTTGGAGCAAAATAATATAAAATTATAGAATAAAATATTTTTATGTATATAATGTAGATAAGGGTAAACGTTTTAGGAGGAGAGATTATGTTGAGTATACGAAATAACTCTAGAACACTACAATTCATATTTATAAAAGCTGTTTTAGATTTATACAAAGATGCAATAGTAACTATGGAACATAGCATAGGAAAATGGGTATTTGGAGAAATTCATAAGAAAGAGCCTTTGACAAATGAAGAGGTAAAGTGCATTAAGCAAGAAATGCAAAAATTAATTGATAAAAATTATCCTATAAAGAGAGTTAAAGTAAAGATAGAAGAAGCAATAAAAATCTTCCAAAATTATGGTATGAAGGATAAAGTAAAGCTATTAAAACAAACAGGCTTTAAAGTAGTAACTTTATATGAGTTAGATGGAAGATATGACTATTTTTATGGACCAATGTGGGAATCAACAGGTGTGATTAAAAATTTTGATGTTAAATTTTATAATGGTGGATTTATTTTAGGATATCCAACAGATGATAATTTAATGCTAGTAAATGAATTTATGGAGCAAAGAAAGCTTACTAATATATTTAGAGAAACAGAAAAGTGGTTAAATATTTTAAAAATAGGTGAAGTTGGCTCTTTAAATGAAAAGATATCAAATGGAGAGCTAGTAGATTTAATTATGATAAGTGAAGCACTTCATGAAAAGAAAATTGCACAGATATCAGATATGATAAGTGATAAAAAAGAAATAAAAGCTGTTTTTGTAGCTGGACCAAGTTCATCAGGAAAGACAACTTTTGCTCATAGATTAGCTATACAATTAAAAGTTAATGGATTAAATCCTATACCAATATCTCTTGATAATTATTTTGTTAATAGGGAAGATACTCCTAGAGATGAAAATGGAGAATATGATTTTGAGTCAATAGAATCTATAGATGTTAACTTCTTTAAAAATCAAATGAAGGAATTATTTGAAGGTAAGGAGGTAGAAATACCTATATTTAATTTCTTAACAGGATATAGAGAAAAGTCAGGAAACAAGATAAAGCTTTCTAATAATGGAATATTGATAATTGAAGGAATTCATGGACTTAATCCAATGCTTACTTCTTCATTAGATGAAAATAATATTTTTAAAGTTTATATTTCAGCATTAACACAATTAAATTTAGATAATCATAATAGAATTTCTACTTCAGATGTAAGAAGAGTAAGAAGAATTGTAAGAGATAGCTTATCTAGGGGAAAAGATGCAGAAGAAACATTACTTATGTGGCCAAGTATAAAGAAAGGTGAAGAAAAAAATATATTTATTTACCAAGAAGAAGCAGATATTATGTTTAATTCTACTTTAGTGTATGAATTATGTGTATTAAAGAAAAAAGCTTTAGAGGAACTAGATAAAGTAGGTGCAGATAGTCGTGTTTATGATGAAGTAAAAAGACTTAAAGCATTTTTAGGATTCTTTTATGAAATAGATAAATCATTAGTACCAGAAAATTCAATTTTGAGGGAATTTATTGGAGGAAGTATTTTTTATAAGTATTAATATTAATTTTTTAACATTATTCATTAAAGATGAATATTATATTATAGGCATGTTGCACTCTAGATAATAAAGTGAGGATAATAAAAAATGAAACTTAGCAAAGAGTCGATTGCTGGTATTTTAGAAAAGGAAAGGAGAACTAACCCTAAAGTACATTATATTTCAGATATGACAAAAGCCAATGACTTTGCAGAAGTAATAAAAATATTTAATGGAAGAAGTATAATGGCTTATGGAATAGAAGAAATTCATGAAATAACTGCGGCAAGCAATTCATTAGTAATTGGATTAGAAACGCTAGATAATGGAAAGATATTAGCAATGGAAAGAGCATTAAGAATAGCTAAGAAGAGGAGAGTACCAGTATTATTGGATTTAACTTCAGTAAATCTTTCATTATATAGAAAAAATACAGCTTTGAGCTTTTTGAATAGATACACAATAGATCTTGTCAAAGGAACTGTAGAAGAAGTACAGTCTTTGATAAGGTCACAGAAAAGAGGTAGATGTAAGGAAAATATAAAGGCTGAATATAGAAATTTTGCCATAAAAAATAAAATTTTTTTGCTTGTAGAATCATCAGAATATTATATAACTGATGGATATAGTGAATTTTATATACAAAATAATAGTGTTAATTCAAATGAAAAAATAGGATTGGGCTATATTTTCACTGCATTGTTATCAATAGCAATGGGAGGCGTAGATAATAGAAATGAGGAAATGTTAGCTATATTAATAGCAAGTATGACATTTTCCATTGTATGCAGTTTAGATGAAAACAAAATTAATGAGAATTATAAGTGTGGTTTTTTAAAATTAAAGGAATTATTTTTAGATGTTCATGAATATGCTTATTCAAATAAAATAAAAGGATAT